>JAFAUV010000107.1 GCA_019243075.1 Bradyrhizobium sp. | reverse complement strand
GCGCGTTGCTCGGCGCCGCCACCACGCTCGCCTTCACCGGTGCGGTCACGACCGGCCAGCCGCTGGTCGGCGCGCTGGTCTTTCCCGTCAGCCTCGTCATGATCGTGCTGCTCGGGCTCGAGCTTGTCACCGGAAGCTTTGCCGTCGTGCCGCTGGCGCGGCTTGAGGGCCGGGCGAGCTGGGGCGCGGTTGTTGCCAACTGGTCCTGGGTGTTCGTCGCCAATTTGCTCGGCAGCGTCGTCTTCGGTGCCCTGATCGCGATCTCGCTCACCAATATGGGCAAGGCGGAAGTTGCGGGGGTAGCCGCACGCATCGTCGCGGCGGCCGAAGCCAAGACCATCGGCAATGCCGCGCTCGGCATCGCCGGCATGGTCAGCGTCTTCGTCAAGGCCATTCTCTGCAACTGGCTGGTCTGTCTTGGCGTCGTGATGGGCATGACGTCGACCTCCACGGTCGGCAAGATCGCGGCGATCTGGCTGCCGATCTTCCTGTTCTTCGCGCTCGGTTTCGAGCACGCGGTCGTCAATATGTTCGTGATTCCGACGGGCATGCTGCTCGGCGCCAAGGTCTCGGTCGGCGACTGGTGGCTGTGGAATCAGATTCCGGTGACGCTGGGCAATCTCGTCGGCGGCTTCGTGTTCACGGGGCTGGCGCTCTACGCGACCTACCGGCCGTCGGCTGTCGAAGCCGAAGCGCGCCGTGTCGCCGTCCAGGCCGCTGCGGAATAGGCGCGTGGCGATCATGAAGCTGGAAAATCTCTCCGTCGACTTCACCGACGAACAGAAGCGCTATCTCGAGGGTTTTGCCGCCGGCGTCCAGATCAGCCGGAGCGGAAAGGGGCTCGGCGGTGCTGCCAAGACGAATGCCGAGCCGACCGGGCCGGAGGCTGCGCACATCAAGGCGCAGGACAAGGTGCTTGCCTCCGGCAAGAAGCTTGCGGACCAGGAGAAGTTCAAGCGCGAGGAGCATCCGTTCGATGCCTATCCGCGGCTGAAGCAACAGGCGATCGACAATGCCCCGCCGTCGCCGTCAGATAATTTCCGCTGGCGCTATTACGGGCTGTTCTATGTCGCGCCGGCTCAGGATTCCTACATGTGCCGCCTGCGCATTCCGAACGGCATCCTGAAATACTGGCAGTTTGCGGGCCTCGCCGATCTCGCCGAGCGGCTGTGCGGGCCGTACAGCCATGTCACGACCCGCGCCAATCTGCAGCTTCGGGAAATTCCGCCCCGACATGCGGTCGAGCTGATCGAGGGCATCCAGGAACTCGGCCTATGCTCGCGCGGCGCCGGCGCCGACAACATCCGCAATGTGACGGGCACGCCGACCGCCGGCATCGATCCGCAGGAACTGATCGACACGCGACCCTTCGCGCGCGAATGGCACCATCACATCCTCAACGACCGTTCGCTCTACGGCCTGCCGCGCAAGTTCAACGTCGCTTTCGACGGCGCCGGCAGGATTGCCGTGCTGGAGGACACCAACGACATCGCGTTCTCCGCGGTCGAGGTGAAGGACGGCTTTGGCCTCGAGCCCGGGGTCTGGTTCCGGCTCGGCGTCGGCGGCATCACCGGGCACAGGGATTTTGCCAAGGAGACCGGCATCATCGTGAGGCCGCAGGACGCGACCAAGGTGGCGGACGCCATCGTGCGCGTCTTCATCGACACCGGCGACCGCACCAATCGCCTGAAAGCACGCCTGAAATACGTGCTCGACAGCCTGGGCGTCGACGCGTTCATGGCAACCGTGGAGGAGCGGCTCGGCCGCAAGCTGACCCGCGCGCCGGCGGAGGCGATCGCGCCACGCCCCGCATTCCATCGCATGGCCCATATCGGCGTGCACCAGCAGAAGCAGCAAGGGCTGAACTGGATCGGCGTCTCGCTGCCGGTCGGCAAGCTCACCTGCGATCAGATGCGGGGGCTGGCGAAAATCGCGCAGGACCTTGGCGACGGCGATATAAGGCTGACGGTCTGGCAGAACTTCCTGATCTCGGGCGTGCGCGACCACGACGTGGCGCTGGCAAGCGCGGCGATCGAGAAGCTGGGACTTGCGATCCGGGCTTCGGAAATCCGCGCCGGTTTGATCGCCTGCACCGGCAATGCCGGCTGCAAATTCGCGGCATCGAACACCAAGCTGCACGCTGGCCACATTGCCGACTGGTGCGAGCCGCGCGTCAATATCGACACGCCGCTCAATATTCATGTCACCGGCTGCCATCATTCCTGCGCGCAGCACTACATCTCCGATATCGGCCTGATCGCGGCCAAGGTCGCGGTCGGCGCCAGCGATGACACCGTCGAGGGCTATCATCTGTTCGCCGGCGGCGGTTTCGGGCCGCAAGCCGAGATCGGGCAGGAGGTCTATCACGACCTCAAGGCCGAGGATGCGCCGCAGACGGTCGAGCGGCTTTTGAAGGCCTATCTCGCCCATCGCACTTCCGCCGACGAAACCTTTCTCGCCTTTGCCCGCCGTCACGATGGCGACGCGCTCCGCAAGCTCGCGGATGCTGAGGTGTCCTCATGAACCAGATCACGCCGACCGCGAAACTCGAGATCATTCCGCCGACTGCGCCGTTTTCGGAGGCGCAGCGCTCCTGGCTCAACGGCTTCTTTGCCGGCCTTCTGACGGACAACGGCGCGACGCCGCTATCGCCCGAGCAGGGCGTGGGCCTCTTGGCCGCGCCCGCCGGTGATGGCGACGACGGCGAAGCGCCCTGGCATGACCAGACCATGCCGATCGCCCAGCGCATGAAACTTGCCGAAGGCCGCCCGCTGCGGCGGCGGATGATGGCGGCCATGGCGCAGCAGGATTGCGGCCAGTGCGGCTATAACTGCCACGACTATTCGGATGCGATCGCCAGCAAGAGCGAGGCGCGGCTCAATCTCTGCGTCCCCGGCGGCAAGGAAACCGCCCGGATGCTCAAATCGCTCCATGAAGAGCTCGATAAGTCGCCCGCGGCCGCGCCGTCTTCCGTGGTGACGCCGGCGGTGGCCGTGACGACGACCATCAGCGAGCCGGGCCGCTCCCGCGACAATCCGGTCGCGGCGACCTTCGTGTCGCGGCGCCTGCTCAACAAGAAGGGCTCGGAAAAGGAGACCTGGCACATCGAATTCGACCTCTCGGGATGCGGTCTCGACTACGTCGTCGGCGACTCCTTCGGCGTTTTTGCCAAGAACGATCTCGGCCTGGTCGACCAGATCATCGCGCTGCTCGGCGCCTCGCACACGACCGAAGTGCGCGGCAAGACACTGCGCGAGGTCCTGATCTCGGACGTCTCGCTGTCGCCAGCGCCCGACAGCCTGTTCGAACTGTTCTCCTATCTTACCGGGGGTAAGGAACGCGAGAAGGCGAGGGCGTTTGCGCAAGGTGAGGATCCCGATGGCGATGCCGCAACGCTCGATGTCATGGCGGCCCTGCAGAAATTTCCGAAGGTGCGCCCGCATCCGGAGTCCTTTGTCGAGGCGCTGGAGCCGTTGCAGCCGCGTCTCTATTCGATCTCGTCCTCGCACAACGCGACGCCCGGCAAATTGTCGTTGACGGTGGATTGCGTGCGTTATGTCATCGGCAAGCGCAAGCGCCTCGGGCTCGCCTCGACCTTCCTTGCCGAGCGCATCAACCCCGGGGACGAACTCAAGGTCTATGTGCAGAAGGCGCATGGTTTTGCGCTGCCCGACGATCCGAAGTCACCGATCATCATGATCGGGCCGGGCACCGGCATCGCGCCGTTCCGCGCCTTCCTGCTCGACCGCAAGGCCACCGGCGCGCCCGGTAAGAACTGGCTGTTCTTTGGCCATCAGCGCAGCGATTGCGATTTCTTCTACCAGGACGAGCTCAGTGCCCTGAAGACCTCCGGTCTGCTCACGCGCCTGTCGCTCGCCTGGTCACGGGATGGCGCCAAGAAGTTCTACGTCCAGGACCGCATGCGCGAGGTCGGCCGCGAACTATGGACTTGGCTCGCCGAGGGCGCCCACGTCTATATCTGCGGCGACGCCAAGCGCATGGCGAAGGACGTCGAGCGCGCCCTGGTCGACATCGTCGCGCAGTTCGGCGCGCGCACCACCGACGAGGCCGTCAGCTTTGTCGGGGAACTGAAGAAGACGGGACGGTTCCAGCAGGACGTCTACTGACGGTTCCTGAAGCCCACGAAACATATCAAAAATGCGGTCGGATTAATTTCTCGTCTTCGCCCCTTTGGGGAGAAGCTTTCTTCTACGCCGAGCGCAACTCAAAGCATTTCCCTCGCTATTTCGCGCGTCCTTCTTGCGAAGCGGCGCAAACCGCAGTTCATTGGCCCGATGGGGCGATGGAAATCAGCCATGCGCGCGATATCGGCGGAAGCCCGCCTGCATTTTTATGCGCGTTCGCTCAAACGTTCCGGCCACGGGCTTCACTTGGCCGCCCTCTACAGCGCCTTCGCCGTGATTGCGGCCGTCCTGCTGGGCACGCTGTCGGTCCATCCCTTCTGAAACCGCAAAATGCCGTCACGCCGCCCGCTTGAACGGCGCGACGTCGATGCCGCTATGCTTCAGCGCCTGACGCACGCCACGGGCGATGTCGACGGCGGCCGGATTGTCGCCATGGATGCAGACGGTGTCCGTGCGCATCCTGATGACCTTGCCGGTCACCGAGACCACGGCGTTATCTTGCACCATGCGCACCACCCGCTCGGCGATCTCTTTCGCATCGTGCAATACCGCGCCCGGCTTCTTGCGCGATACCAGATTGCCGTCATCCTCATAGGCGCGGTCGGCGAACACTTCATGCGCCATCGGCAGGTTGGCGCGCTCGCCGGCCTTGACCAGCTTGGAATTGGCCAGCACCACGAAGATCAGGTTGGGATCGACCGCCTTGATGGCGTTGGCGATCGCCTGTGCCGTCATGTCGTCCTCGCAGGCGACATTCGACAGCGCGCCATGGGCCTTCACATGGGTGACCTTGTGGCCGGCTGCGGCCGCGATTGCCTGCAGCGCGCCGATCTGGTAGGCGACGAGATTTTCGATCTCGGAGGATTTCAAGCCGGGCACGGGACGGCGGCCGAAGCCGTGCAGGTCGCGATAGCCGGGATGGGCGCCGACGGAGACGCCGCGGGCTTTGGCGAGCTCCACCGTCTTGCGCATGATGTCGGCATCGCCCGCGTGAAAGCCGCAGGCGATGTTGACGCTGGTGGCAAGCTCGATCATCTCGGCATCATGGCCCATTTCCCAGGGCCCGAAGCTCTCGCCGAGATCGCAATTGAGATCGATGGTCTTCATGTCCTGTCCTCTCGGTCTTGTCATGGGTTCTCTGCCGGCGCCTCGGCGTGCCAGGTTGCGGCGTCGACGGCGCTGACGGCGCTTCCCGCAACGTTAGCATCCCGCAAGGCATCGAGGTCGAGCTCAAAGCCCTCCAGGCCGCGCAACAGGTCGGGCAGGGCGCGCAGCAGCTCGGCGAATTTCCGAGCCTCCGCCTGTGCTTCCTTCACGCTGACGGCCTTGAAGCGGAAGGCGGTTCCAGCGGGGACCTGTGCGAAGCGGCCGAAATCGGCGGATATCACGGTTGCGATCTTGGGATAGCCGCCGGTAGTGCCGCGGTCCGGCATCAAGACGATGGGTGAGCCGTTGCCGGCCACCTGGATGCTGCCTCCGACCGTCCCGTCGGAGACGATGTTGTGGCCGTGCAGATGCGCGATCACGGGGCCTTCGAGCCGGTAGCCCATGCGGTCGCTGGCGGCCGAGATCTTCCATTCGCTGTCGATGAAGAGCGCCCTGGCCTCCTCCGAGAACTCGTCGTCCTGCGGTCCCCACACCACGCGGATCGGGCCCGAGGCCGCAGGCAGCTCGATCCGGCGCTCCGTTGCGCCGCTGGCGGGTTTTGCCGGGAGTTCGTCCCCGGCTTGCAATGGCCGCGGATAGGGACTGCCGAGGCCGGCACGCTGATTGACCGAGCGGCTGCCGAACATGGCTTCGCCGTCGATGCCGCCTTCGATCGAGAGATAGGTGAAGGCCGCGCCCCTGGCAAAACCCAGTGTCAGGGTCTCGCCATCGCCAATCGTCATCGAGCTGTCGATCACGACGGCACGGCCGGCGATGTCGGCGCTGCGGGCCGCGCCGGCGAGCGCGACGCGTGCTGCGCCATCGCGCGCGACGAAGGAAGCGGTGAAAGGGCCGATCTCGATGCCGGCGGCAAAAGGATCATTGCCGACAAGCGTGTTGGCGGCGGCAAGCGAGAGCTGATCCATCGCGCCGCTCGGGACCAGGCCATAGCGCTGGGCGCCATAGCGGCCGCGATCCTGCACGGAGCTGGCCGGACCGATCGCGGAAACCACAAGCTTGCTCATGCGGC
>JAFAUV010000080.1 GCA_019243075.1 Bradyrhizobium sp. | reverse complement strand
GTGGCTTTTCCGGCCAAGTGGTGCAGATCCTCGACCACATCGGCGTCGGCTATAAGGGCCTGAACGTCCTGGAGTCGGCCGAGCTGCGCAACGGCATCAAGGACTATTCGAACTGGCCGACCATTCCGCAGCTCTATGTCAAGGGCGAGTTCGTCGGCGGCTGCGACATCGTGCGCGAGATGTTCCAGGCCGGTGAATTGCAGCAGCTCTTCACCGAGAAGGGCATCGCGGTCGACGCCGCGGTCTGACCCGTTGGCCGTGCGCCAGATCGGCTCGACGCGGCTTGAAGTCATTGTTGCCGACATCACGACACTGGGCGTTGACGCCATCGTCAACGCCGCCAACACCTCGCTCCTCGGTGGCGGCGGGGTCGATGGCGCGATCCATCGTGCTGCCGGACCGGAACTGCTCACCGAATGCCGCAGCCTCGGCGGCTGCGAGACCGGCGGCGCCAGGATCACATCCGGATATCGGTTGCCGGCAAAATACGTGATCCATGCCGTCGGCCCGGTCTGGAACGGCGGCGGCCATGGCGAAGACGCGCTGCTCGCCTCCTGTTACTCCAACGCGATCAGCCTTTGCCACGCACATCATCTGGCTTCGATCGCCTTTCCCGCGATTTCCACCGGCGTTTACCGCTTTCCCCCTGCGCGGGCCGCCGGCATTGCGGTGGCGACCGTCGTGCATGCGGTGGCATCGGCGCCTTCGCTGTCGCGCGTCACCTTCTGTTGCTTTTCACCGGAAAGCGCCCGCCTTCATGACGAAGCCATGACACGGTCTGGCGGGCCTTGTGCCACCTGAAGCCCGGGCTACACTGCTACCCGGGCATGACCGGGAGGGGAGATGACGCGATTTCACGGGTTGCGGCCGCTTTTTGGCGGCCTGTTTTTTGCCGCAGCGATGGCATTGCCGGCCTTCGCCGAAGGCACTTACGAAATCCCGCCCGGCGCGCACTTCAATCCGGAAAAGCTGGCGAAGGTCGGCGATTATCTGGGCGACCAGATTGCGAACGGCAAGATTGCCGGTGCAATCCTCTTGATCCAGCAGCACGACAAGGTGGTCTATCACGAGATGTTGGGCGTCCGCGACGTCGCGACCCGGGAGCCGATGACGGACGACACGATCTTCCGGCTGTTCTCGATGACCAAGCCGATCACGAGCTTCGTGGCGATGCAGCTGATCGATGAAGGCAAGATGTCGCTGGACGATCCCGTCTCGAAATACATTCCCACCTTTGCCAATGTGAAGGTCGGCGTCGAGACGCAGGCGGACGACGGCAAGGCGGCGCTCGATCTGGTGCCACCACACCGGCCGCCGACGATCTACGACCTGTTGACCCAGACCTCGGGCATCACCTACGGCTTCTACGGCAACAGCCTGGTGCGAAAGGCCTATGTCGCGGCCGACATCTATGGCGGCGATCCCGACAATGCCGAGTTCGCCGAGCGAATCGCGAAATTGCCGCTGGAAATGCAGCCCGGCGCGCTCTGGGATTACGGCCATTCGACCGATATCCTCGGCCGCATCATGGAGGTGGTCAGCGGCAAATCGCTCCTGGCAATCGAGAAGGACAGGCTGCTCGATCCGCTCGGCATGAAGGACACGGCGTTTTACGTGACCGATCCCGCCAAAAAGCACCTGATCGCCAAGCCGGTGCCGAATGACAGCGACTTCCGCGTCGGCTTCGTCGGCTATGCCGACGCGCCGACGAAATGGGAGTCCGGCGGCGGCGGCATGGTCACGACGATCGCCGATTTTGCCCGTTTCGCGCAGATGATCCTGCATCGCGGCAAGCTCGGCGGCAGGCAATATCTGAGCGAAAAGGCCTTCAAGGACATGACGACGGACCATGTCGGTCCGGGATCGGGCGTGGGCCGCGACTATCTCTATTTTCCCGGCGACGGTTTCGGCTTCGGGCTCGGCTTTGCTGTCCGCACCAATCCCGGCAACGCAAGACCGCCGCCGCCCGGTGACCTCGGCGAATTGAAATGGGACGGCGCCGGCGGCTGCTATTTTGTCGTCGATCCCAAGCAGGACATGTTCTTCGTGCTGCTGCAGCAGACCCCGTCGGAGCGCCAGAAGATCCAGCCGATGGTGAAGAAGCTGATCTATGAGGCGATGGAGAACTGACGGCCTCGCGCTGCGGCTCGCCCCGGCGCTTCTGGTCGGCGCGGTTGTCACCGTCGCCGCGCCGCCCGCCCATGCTGATTCCCGACCACCGATCGCGGGCGGCTTCTCGGCCGACGGGCTGAAACGTGTGGGCGATTATTTCGCCAACGAGGTCGCGAGCGGCAAGATTCCCGGCGCCGTCGTGTTGATCGAGCAGCACGGCAAGCCCGTCTATTTCGACACCTTCGGCTTTCGCGATCCGGTCGCGCGCACGCCGATGACCAAAAATACGATCTTCCGGATCTATTCGATGTCGAAGCCGATCACCTCGGTCGCCGTCATGATGCTGGCCGACGATGGCAGGATCGCGCTGGACGATCCGCTCTCCAAATACATTCCGGCGTTCGCCGATGTGCAGGTTGGCGTCGAGAAAAAGGACGACAGCGGCAGGCTCACGCTCGCGACCGAGCCGCTGGCGCGGCCGATCACGATCGAGGATTTGCTGCGACACACGTCCGGGATCACCTACGGCTTCTATGGCGATAGCGTGGTCCGGAAGCTCTATATGACCTCCGGGCTGTTCGAGGGCGATTTCGACAATGCGCAATTCGCCGAACGTCTTGCCAAACTGCCGCTCGCCGAGCAGCCGGAGACAATGTGGGATTACGGCCACTCCGTCGACGTGCTCGGCCGGGTCGTCGAAGTAGTCTCCGGAAAATCGCTCTATCAGTTCGAAAAGGAGCGGCTGCTCGACCCCCTGGGGATGATCGACACCGGCTTCTTCGTGCCCGATGCCGAGCGCGAGCGGATCGCGCAGTTCCTGCCCAACGACCGCTTCGAGCGAGCTGTCGCAGGCCTCAGGGATCCCGCGGAGCGGCGGCGCTGGCAGTCCGGCGGCGCCGGCATGGACGGCACCGCGAGCGACTATGCGCGCTTTGCCGAAATGCTGCTGGAAGGCGGTTCCCTCGATGGCAAGCGCTACCTGAAGCCGGAGACGGTGGCGGCGATGACATCGGATCACATCGGCGCCGAGACGCACATCGTGCGCGACGGCTTCTATTTTCCGGGCGACGATAGCGGCTTCGGCCTCGGCCTTGCGGTCCGGACGGCGGCGACCACCCTTCTGCCCGCGGGCGAATACCGCTGGGACGGCGCGGGTGGCACCTTCTTTTTCGTCGATCCCCGGGATGACATGCTTGCCATCGTGATGATGCAATCGCCATCGCAGCGCGGACGAATACAGGCCGAGGCGAAGAAGCTGATCTACGAGGCGCTGGAGAGGTGAGGCTTTGATGGAGCCCGGAACAGCGAAGCGATATCCGCGGCAGGTGCGGTCCCGGGTGTCGCTCCGCTCACCCGGGCTACGCGCCCCTGACGATCTCCCGCACATGCCCGACCGTTTCCTCGACCATGGGCCCGGTCACGTCCAGATGGGTGCAGGCACGGATGCGGCCGTCCATCATGGCGAGCATCACGCCGCGCTTGGCGAGCACGGCCACCATCTTGTCGCCGGAAACGCCGGCGCCATCCGGCTTGAAGAACACGAGGTTGGTCTCCGGCTCCTGCACCTCGATGCCTGATATCTGCGCCAGGCCGCGGGCGAGCGCGCGGGCATGGGCGTGATCCTCGGCGAGGCGGTCGACATGATGGTCGAGGGCGTAGAGGCAGGCCGCGGCACAGATGCCGGCCTGGCGCATCGCGCCGCCGAGCCGCTGCTTCCAGCGCCAGACCTCGTCGATGAAGGTGTGCGTGCCCGCGATCGCGCCGCCGATCGGCGCGCCGAGGCCCTTGGAGAAGTCGATCCAGGCGGAATCCCAGCCCGCGGCCAACTCGCGCGCGGAGATGCCGGTCGCAACCTGCGCATTGAGCAGCCGCGCGCCATCCATATGGGTCGCCATGCCAGCGGACTTGGCGATCGAGACGATCTCGTCGAGGGTATCTTTCTTCCAGATGGTGCCGCCGCCGATATTGGCGGTCTGCTCGACGCTAACCAGCACTTGCGTCGGCTGGTAGCGGGTGCGCGGATGCAACGCCTTGCGCAGCGTCTCCGGCGTAAACCGTCCGTGATCGCCCTTCAGGGGCGTGATCTGAAAGCCGCCGAGCGCGGCATGAGCGCCGCCTTCGCGCGCGATGATGTGGGCGGTCTCATGTGCCAGGATTTCGTCGCCCGGCCGGCAATGCACCAGTGTCGCGGTGACATTGCACATGGTGCCCGAGGGCATGAACACCGCGGCCTCCTTGCCGAGCAGATCGGCGACGCGCTCGCACAGCAGATTGACGCAAGGGTCGTCGCCGACCTGCTCGTCGCCGACCTCGGCCCGCGCCATTGCTTCCCGCATCGCCGGCGTCGGTTTGGTCTGGGTGTCCGACAGCAGGTTGATCCGGAGCGGCGGTGCCCTGGGATTGCGTGGGCGAGGGGTGTAGTGCATGGCGGGGCTGTTTATGGATCGACAGGACGGCGGGCCGCGTGACGAAATCTCATGATTACAATTTCAGTCGGGGTCACGCGACAGTCAATCGGTTAGGATAGAGGATCGTTGCTCGACATAGGTGAGCGCCCGATCATTTGCGTCAGGGCGATGCGTGTATAGAAGGCGCGTCATGGTCGCACTATACCAAACAGAAAGGCCCCGGCAAAACCGGGGCCTTCGAAATTGCGGACAAAAAACCGGTCAGCGCGAATAGAATTCGACGATCAGATGCGGCTCCATCTGGACCGCGAACGGCACGTCGGAAAGGCCGGGTACGCGCACGAACTTGGCGGTCATCTTGGAGTGATCGACCTCGAGATAATCGGGCACGTCGCGCTCGCCGAGCTGGGACGCTTCCAGCACATGCGCGAGCTGCTTGGAGGATTCCTTGACCTCGATGGTGTCACCGACCTTGAGCTGGTAACTGCCGATATCGACCTTGCGGCCGTTCACCCTGATGTGGCCGTGGTTGATGAACTGGCGCGCGGCGAACATGGTGGAGACGAATTTGGCGCGAAATACCACGGTATCAAGACGACGCTCCAGGAGGCCGATCAGGTTCTCACCGGTGTCGCCCTTCATCCGGCCGGCCTCGACATAGACCCCGTGGAACTGGCGTTCCGAGATGTTGGCGTAGTAGCCCTTCAGCTTCTGCTTGGCGCGGAGCTGCACGCCGAAGTCGGAGAGCTTGCCCTTGCGGCGCTGGCCGTGCTGGCCGGGGCCGTATTCGCGGCGGTTGACGGGACTCTTCGGGCGGCCCCAGATGTTCTGGCCCATACGGCGATCGATCTTGTACTTCGCCTCACTGCGCTTGGTCATCGCGTCCTCTTGCGGTTCGATTAGGTTTCGAGGAAACGCGCCCTCCTGTGCGGCCGGCTCGCCGGCGCTGACAGGTCCAGTCCCCAAAGCGGTGCAAGGGATGGACCACGGGTCGCGAAACGCTTCGCGGGCCCAAGACGGCCCGCGAGCAGGGCGGTTCTTAAGGGAAAAACCGCCGTATTGTCAATGATTGCGGCTTACTTCTCGGGCGCCGGCGAGGCCAGCGGCTTGGTCTTGTCCACGACGTAAATGCCAAGCACTTTCAAAGGTTTGTCCCCGGAAACCTTGGCGTCGTGAATGGCGCCGGCCGGAACTTGATAGGAATCGCCGGCCTTCAGATGCAGTGGCGGCTGGCCCTCGATCAGGAGGTCGGCTTCGCCCTCCAGCACATAACCGGTCTCGATGCCCGGATGGGTGTGCCGCCCCGCGGTGCCGCCCGGCGGGACTTCGGCAATGCCGGTGATGGTGTTGTAGCCCTCCGGAAATTCGATCTTCTGCAGCGGCGTGCGCTTGATGCCGCCCTGCTGGGCGAACGCTGCGCCCATGCAAGCAATGGCAAGGATCGATATCGCGAGCAAAGCCTTTTTTATCATGTATGCCTCCCAATGACGGCAGAGTAGCAGCACACTGGCGAAGGCGAAAGCGGTGCGGCCCTATCGCTTGATCCGTGAAGACGCTGAGAGCGGTGGGCGCGGGCTGACGGCAATGTCGCCGCATGGTGGTCAGGCCAGGGCGCGGCCGCCGAAGAACGGCGCCAGGGCGCGGCTCAGCGTATGCGGTTTTTTCGAGGTGAAGAACATCTCGGCGCGCTCGTCGCGGCTCTCGCCGGCGGCGGGCCCGAGCAAATCCGCGACCCTGCGCGCGATCGCCGGCGCCGGATCGATCCAGTTGACCGGCCAGGGCGCAAGCCGAACGAAGCGGTCGAGCAGCAACGGATAATGCGTACAGGCGAGCACGATGGTGTCGGTGCGCGATGTCTCGCCGCTGCCGACAAAGCAGGGCGCAAGCTCGGCCAGAATGGCGCGATCGGGGACCTCGTGACCGCTCAGAGCGCTTTCGGCAAGCGAAGCCAGCTCCGGTGAGCCGACCAGCGTGACTTCGCAGCCTTGGGCGAAGTCGCGGATCAGACCTCTGGTATATTCGCGCTGAACGGTGCCCTTGGTGCCGAGCACCGAAACGCGCCGGGTTTGCGACTGCGCGCAGGCCGGCTTTATTGCCGGAACCGTGCCGACAAAGGGAATTTTATAGGCCTGACGCAGATAGGACATCACGAGCGTGGAGGCAGTGTTGCAGGCGATCACGACCAGGTCGGGCGCATGGCGATCGATCAACTCGCCGATCAGCGGCACCACGCGCGCGATGATTTCCTGCTCGCTATGATGGCCATAGGGAAAGAAGGCGTCGTCGGCGACATAGACGTAGCGCGCGTCAGGCCGCGCTGCGACGACTTCGCGGAGAACCGTCATCCCGCCAAGGCCGGAGTCGAATATGAGGATCGTCGGAGGCCGGAGCATGGGTTGATCCTACCCGATCGCGGGTTAGCAATCAGTTGTTTTCATCGTGTCACAAAGGCCCGCAATATGACGATCTTGGAACGATTCAAATCGCCTCATGCCGGTCAGACCGCTATCAGAATGCGTTGAAAATCGGGGATGTTAGCAGGACATGATGAGAAATACGGTCAAGGACTGGGGCAGCCTGTCCCGCTCATTTCATTGGCTCCTGGGAATAGCGATCATCGGCATGATCGCCTATGGCTGGTGGATGAACCATTTCCCGGCACGCGCGGATCGCTTCTTCTATCGCTCGATCCATGCCGATATCGGCTATGTCGTGCTGCTGCTCACCGTGATCCGACTGGTCTGGCGTGGCGTCAACCCGACGCCGGCATTGCCCGATGACACGCCGCCCTGGCAGCGCCTCATCGCGCGGGCGAGCCATGTGCTGCTTTATCTCGTCACCCTCCTGGTCGCGGTGCTCGGTTGGGCGATGTCCGGCGCACGCCCGCCGGCGCAGAATTACGCAAGCTTCTTCGGCTGGTTCAACGTGCCGCAATTCACCTCGCCGGATAGGGTTGCGGAGCACGCCTATGAGGACCGGCACATCTTCTTTGCCTATGTGCTACTCGCGCTGATCGTGCTGCATGTCGGCGCTGCGGCATGGCACCATTTCATCCGGCGTGATCATATCGCGATGCGGATGGTCAGGGGCGAGGCGAACTGATCGCTGGCTGAGCGCAAGTTCCGTCCGGTGCGGGGGCTCACGCCTCGCCGAACACGCGCTTGAAGATGGTGTCGACGTGCTTGAAGTGATAGCCGAGGTCGAATTGTTGGTCGATCTCGGCATCGCTCAGATACTTCTTCACGTCCGGATCTGTCTTGAGCAGCCTCTGAAAATCGCCTTCGCCGCGCCAGACCGGCATCGCGTTGCGCTGCACGAGTTTGTAGGAATCCTCGCGGCTTGCGCCTTTCTGCGTCAGCGCGATCAGGAGCCGCTGCGAGTGGATCAACCCGCCGAGCCGGTCGAGATTCTTCTGCATGTTGGCAGGATAGACCAGAAGCTTGTCGATGAGGCCCGCCAGCCGATTGAGCGCGAAGTCGAGCGTCACCGTCGCATCCGGCGCGATCATGCGCTCGGCGGAGGAGTGCGAGATGTCGCGCTCGTGCCACAGCGCGACATTCTCCAGCGCCGGCATGACATAGGCGCGCACCATGCGCGACAGGCCGGTGAGGTTTTCCGACAGCACCGGATTGCGCTTGTGCGGCATCGCGGAAGAACCCTTCTGGCCCTCCGAGAAGAACTCTTCCGCCTCCAGCACTTCGGTGCGCTGCAGGTGGCGGATTTCGGTCGCAAGCCGCTCGACCGAGGAGGCGACCACGCCCAGCGTCGCAAAATACATCGCATGGCGGTCGCGCGGGATCACTTGCGTCGAGATCGGCTCTGGCGTCAGTCCCATCGCTTTGGCCACATGCTGTTCGACCCGCGGGTCGATCTGGGCAAAGGTGCCGACCGCCCCCGAGATGGCGCAGGTCGCGACTTCCTTGCGGGCGAGCGTGAGCCGCTCGCGGGCGCGACTGAATTCGGCATAGGCAAAGGCAAGCTTCAGCCCGAAGGTGACGGGCTCGGCGTGGATGCCATGGGAGCGGCCGACGGTCGGCGTCATCTTGTGCTCGAAGGCGCGCTTCTTCAGCGCGGCCAGCACATGGTCGATATCCTCGATCAGGATATCGGCGGCGCGGGTGAGCTGTACGTTGAGGCAGGTGTCGAGCACGTCGGATGAGGTCATGCCCTGGTGCACGAAGCGCGCTTCCGGGCCGACGATTTCGGCGAGGTGGGTGAGGAAGGCGATGACGTCGTGCTTGGTCTCCCGCTCGATCTCCTCGACGCGGGCGACGTCGAAGACGGCATTCCCGCCCTTGGCCCATATGGTCCTGGCAGCTTCCTTCGGGATCACGCCGAGTTCCGCCAATGCATCCGCCGCGTGCGCCTCGATCTCGAACCAGATCTTGAAGCGCGTCTGGGCCTCCCAGATCGCAGCCATTTCTGGACGGGTATAGCGCGGGATCATCAAGGGCTCCGAGCAGGTGGGGCGGGGCGCCAAAAACGCTTCCCGGCCGGATGTTTTTACGCCGCGCTTTAACAGATCGCGATGCGGGAGGCCACCCGCAGGGTCGGGCCAGGGGTGGAAAACCGGACGAGGGCGCGAGCCACGGCGTTGGACGACCATGACAACGCTCCCACCGGGCGGCATTGGCAAGCTCGTCCAAGCTACCAGGCGGGACCATTTCCCCACCAGTCGCAGGCATATCTCCTTGGACGGCACCCCGCCGTCTCTGCTTAACTCATCCTCGTCCGCAAGGCGGGTTCGAGAGGCAGTCTTTCCGGGAGGCTGAGCAACATGAGCACGATCACGAGCGGGACGGTCGTATTGCCGAGAGGGGAAAGTCCCGAGCGCGGGCCTTTGCTGCTCTGGATGATCTTTACCGGTCTTTCCATCTTCGCCCTCGTGCTCCTGTGGCGATACGGCTTCATCCATCTGATGGTGGAATCCGACCGCACCTATATTTCGAGCGTCATTGCCGTCCTTTATATCGCGACCTGCGGCCACTGCTTCTGGCGCACCCGCGCCATCGCACGCGAAGCGGAAGCCGCGCGGCGCTGTCGCGTCATCCTGTCGGCTCCCGATGCCGCCGACGCGCTAAAGGGTGAGGCGTGCATCCTGCCCGCTGGACTGGTCACCGACCATATCAGGAGCCTCGTCACCAAGGCGGCTGCGCAGGGCGCGGGGCGCATCGACCAGACCTTGCTGCTCCGCTCTCTCGCCGATCGCCTGCGCGGCTCCAACGGCTTCGGCGCCTTCGTGTCCGACACCCTGATGAAGCTCGGCCTGCTCGGCACCATCGTCGGCTTCATCATCATGCTGGCGCCGATCGCCGGCCTCGACGCCGCTGACAAGGTGGCGATGAAATCCTCGATGGGACTGATGAGCGACGGCATGGCGGTTGCCATGTACACGACGCTGGCGGGCCTGGTCGGCTCGATCCTGGTGCGCATTCAATACTACATGCTCGATGCCGCGACGCAGCGGGTGTTCTCGGACGCGGTGATGCTGACGGAGACACGGGTTACGCCGGTGCTGGAGCGGCATCATGATGGATGATTTCACCCTCTATCCGCGCGAGGAACAATTCGATCCCTTCAGCGTGATGCTGTTCAAGGCACTGCAGGTCGTCGCCTTCCTGTTCTTCATCGCGTTGCTGGCGATTTCGCCCGATTCGAAGGAGGGCAAGGTTGATTCCAAGGCCGAGTTCATCATCACCATGGATTGGCCCGACAATCACCCGGACGATCTCGATCTGTTCGTGCAGGACCCGATCGGCAACATTGCCTGGTATCGCCATCGCGAGGCCGGCTTCCTGACGCTCGATCGCGACGATCGCGGCGGCGCCAACGACTTCATCCTGGTCAACGACCGGAAAATCCCGTCTCCGATCCGCGAGGAGATCGTGACGGTGCGGGGGTTAGTGGCCGGCGAATATACCGTGAATGTCTCGCATTTTCAGGCGACCACCGGACAGCCGGTCGCGGCAACCGTGAAGGTGCAGAAGCTCAATCCGACGGCGCAGGTGATCTTCGACGACAAGGTGACGGTCGATCACACCGGCGACGAGAAGACCGCCGTTCGGTTCAGGCTCGATGCCGAAGGCAAGGTGATCGACGTGCATCGGCGGCCAAAATCGCTCCTGGAAACATTTCGCAACGTCCGGGCCAACGGCGCGGACATCGATCCGAAGACCCGCGTGAGGGTGTTGCGGTGATGAACGGTCTGCAGTCGGTCATCGTCACGCTGTCGATCGGCTACGCCCTGATCGGTGCATTGCTGCTGCTTGTGCTCGTCTACGCCGGTTTGCCCTGGCCGGTGAAGGCCGTTGCGGTGGTGGTGACAAGCGCATTTTACATCGTGAGCTTTACGGCTTCCCGCGGGCTGCTTGGCTGGGCTCCCCCGGACAAGCTGCCTGCGAGCTTCAAGCTGCTGCACGCGCGGATCGTCGATCCACATACCGTCGAGGGCGATCCGGGTTCCGTCTATCTCTGGGTCGAGGCGCTCGACGGCGACAATCGGCCGAGCGGCGTGCCGCGGGCCTATCGTCTGCCCTACACCGATGCGCTGGCGGAGAAGACCCATGCGGCCGAGAATCAGATCGCAGCAGGACATCCGCAGGGCGGCCGCGCCGCCGACTTCGGCAGCGGCGAGGGCGGACTGATCGGCGCAGCGCGCGAATACATTCTCCCGAAGGCCGTCGTGCAGACCTCGGGTGGTGATCCCTCGACCGGAGAGTTCAAGGCGGCTCCACTCGGCGGGGGAGAGGGTGTATCGTTCACCCCACTGCTTCCGCCGCGAATGCCGCCCAAGGACGAGCAATAGGAACGGAGCCTAGAGTTGCCCGCCGGAGCTACCCTCCGGTCGGAGAGGTGGAAAACTGGCGCGCGTTGGCGCATCGTGTTTGATGTCCCTCAAGCC
>JAFAUV010000051.1 GCA_019243075.1 Bradyrhizobium sp. | reverse complement strand
CACAGATGCTGATCCACCCCACAGTCGAGCGATTGCGCGCGCTCGGCCTGTCGGCCATGGCCGACGCCTTTATCGAGCTGCTGAATTCGCCCGATGCCGCCGAGCTGAGCCGCGAAGATTGGTTCGGCCTGCTGATCGACCGGGAGGCGACCAGCCGGGACAACAAGCGTCTCGCTCGTCGGCTGCGCGACGCCAAGTTGCGCCAGGCTGCCGTCGTCGACGACGTCAACCTGCATGCACCTTGCGGCCTCGACCGTGGCTTGTTCCAAAAACTCGCCACCGGCGAATGGCTGCGTGACCATCATCACGTGGTGGTCGTCGGGCCGAGCGATCCCGCTTCATAATGCCCATCTCGCTATCGCGTTATAAAGCCAAGAGATTTTGACGCGCATCTACAGACGACGGGCGCCTCAGGCGTCGCGCATCGGCCGCTAGCGTAATCCTGGGATCGCCGAGATCCGCGGCGCGAATTACCCAAGGAGCTCCTCTGCAGTGCTGCGCCGCCGGTAAGGTTTTTTCCTGGATCAGCCGGCGCACCGTTGCTTCACTGACATTCAGGACCTTGGCCGCTTCTTCCAGCGTGACTTCGCCGCGCTCGGCGCGTTCACCGTCGCGGTAAGGCGGGATCCCGCGATGATTGCGCAGGAAGCAGACCCGTGACTGTGTCCAGCCGTTACCGCGGCCGGTCTTCTTGCCGGCGCGGTTGAGGATCGGCGCAATCGCCTTGTCGGGCAGTTGCCGGGCAAGCGCAGTGACGAGTTCGACGACGTCGGCAGCTGTTCCCCAGCGATGCTGGCCGGCGCGGTTCTTGCGCACACGCAGCGGCGTGTGATCCCCGCCAACCCATCGAATGACGAGTGCGAGCGCGTCGTCCTCGACCCGCACCACGATCTCCTCGATCAGTGTCCGGATGATCCGCTTACGGGTAGTCGGTGTCGCTCCGGGACTGTTCCAGGCCGCCTCGACATCCCCGCCGAGAGCGAGCAGGTGTCGGTGCTCAGCCTCGGTGAGCGTCGTCTGCGCCATCGCGGCCAGCCCATCCAGCTCCTCTTCGAGCGCGCGGACGGCGAGTAGGCGCTCATTCCAGCGGTGTTCTAGCTCGCCGGCGACAAGGCGGTTATCTGGATCAACGGTGTCGTATTGCCGCCGAGCCCGCGCTGCCTCGTAGCGGGCTTGCTCGATCGCCAACTCGACTTGATGACGCTTATCGGCAGTCTCGGCGCGCCGGGCTTCCAATGCGCCAATCGCCGCCTCGATGCCGAGCGGCTGCAAGCGATCAATCACCTCGGCGCCGACGTCACGGTCGATCCGCATGCCGCCGAATGAGATGCAGCGTTCGCCGCCATGGTTGATCTCGCCGCCCCGACAGTGATAGCGGCCCGAGTTGCCGTTCTCGCCGCTATAGGCGACATGCAGCTTACGGCCGCAGTGACCGCATCGCAGCAGGCCCGCCAGCAGCGCCTCTCCACGCCGGATCGAGCCGCGGCTCATGAAGCTTCTACCGTTGGCATTGTCGGCGATCAGCCGCTGGTTCCTCTCGAACTCCGCCCAGCTAATATACCCCTGGTGATGGTCGCGGATCAAAATCTCCCAGCTGTCACGGTCTTTGCGGAAGCCGCGCACGATACGCTTGCGGCCGGCCTCGATCGTAATGCGGCTGCCGGTCCGAAGACATAGGCGCCAGCATAGATCGGGTTGGTCAGTAGGTGATGCAGGGTGTTGTAGACCGGCAGCTTCCAGATCACCTTGCGGCCTTCCGGGCCGTACTCGGTCGCCGGTAGTGGCAGCCGTTCCTGGCGCATCCAGAGATGGACTTGTCGCACAGTTTGCAGTTCACCAAACTTGGTGAAGGCGAGTGTAATCGCCTCCTGGACGCGACGATCAGGGTCTTTCTCGATGCGATCGTGCGAGGTCTTGAGATAGCCGATTGCCACTGTCAGAAACAGCTCGCCGCGCCGTGCCTTTTGTTTGAGGGCCTCGAGCGACCGCTGACGGAACAACGACAGTTCCATCTCGCTCATCGTTCCCTTCATGCCGAGCAGTAGGCGGTCGTTCGGGTGCCGCGGATCATAGACGCCGTCCTCATCAACGATCAGCGTGCCGACCAGCCCGCAAAACTCCAGTAGGGTATGCCAATCTCGCCCATTGCGGGCGAGCCGGGAAGCCTCGACCGAGACGACCGCGCCGACGCGCCCCTCGCAAATTGCCGCCAGCAGCTTCTCGAAGCCCGGTCGCGACACACCGGAACCGGACCGGCCAAGATCATCATCGATCACCTCGACGGAAGCCCAGCCGAGGGCACGGGCGCGATCGACCAACCCGTACTGGCGACGCCGGCTTTCGTGATTGTGCAGCACCTGGTCGTTGGTCGACTGCCGCACGTAAACAAAAGCGCCACGGGTGAGATGGTCAGGTGTAATGCTGGCCATCATCGGTCCCCCTGCCGCGGCGGTCCGTCGATTCGGTCTGTCGTTGCTCGCCGGCGGCTGCCTCCGTCAGCAATACCTGCAGTAATATCGCTACCGTGTTGTGCACTTCCGGCCGCAGCTCCGCCATCCTTGGCTTCTCGTCGAATAGATCCTTCTGATTGCGCGCTCTCGACATCGCCGGCTCCTTTGCAACGGGGTGGTTCCCCGCCGCATGAGGCCATGAGTGCCTTCACCAACGCGCGCAGCTGCATTAGCGGCTCGACCGGAAGCCGCGGATGTACAACAAGCCCCTGAGCTCCTCGGCTTGTGTCCGTCATCCACGCCGGCAGCAATGCAAGTGTGCGATCCGGTTGTCGGATGACGAAATGTTCGGCGCCGGCGTGACGCTTTACGCCGACGACCGCAACGACTTCACCGCTACGTGGGTGATACGGATAGACGATCCGAGCTTCGATTCCTGGACGCCCGGTAGTATGACGCTGCTTCGCCGGGCGCCGGAAAGAGCCACTTGGCGGCAGCGCTCGGCTTTGCTCTCGTCGAAAACGGCTGGCGCGTGCTGTTCGCACGAACCACCGATCTGGTGCAGCGGCTGCAAATCGCCCGACGCGAACTCGCACTTGAAACTGCCATCG
>JAFAUV010000408.1 GCA_019243075.1 Bradyrhizobium sp. | reverse complement strand
CGAACCTTGCCGTCGTCGAGCAGCAGCGCGTGCCCTGGCCGCAGCGCGGCGAGAATTTCCGGATGCGGCAGGTGCACGCGGCTGTTGTCACCCGGCGCCTTGTCGGAATCGAGCGTAAAGCTCTGGCCGTTGTGGAGCTGCACCGCGCCGTCGGTGAAGGAGCCGAGCCGCAGCTTCGGCCCCTGCAAGTCGACCAGGATGCCGATCGGCCGGCCGTAGCTGGATTCGACGTTACGGATCGTCGCCACAAGCTCGCGCATCTTGTCATGCGGCGTGTGGCTCATGTTGATGCGAAAAATATCCGCGCCGGCCTCGAACAGCTTGCGGATCATCGCGCTGTCAGATGAAGCCGGGCCGAGGGTCGCGAGAATCTTGATCCGGCGCAGCCGTCTCATGGCTTGGGCCCGGGCGTTGCGGCTGGCGGCAGGCCAGACGCGCCCGGAGGCGCAGCAGGCGGTGTACCCGGCGCATTGTTGCTGGGCAGGCCCGGCACGTTGCCGCCGGGCCCAACCGGTCCCGGCAGGCCCGGCACCTTCTGCTGCGCCGGCTGCTCATTGGCGTCGGTCAATTGCACGGTCCAGGCCCGCTGCTCGCCGGTGTCGACCTCGAAAAAGCCGGTGCGGTCGAAACCGCGCGCCAGGCAATTCTCGGTACCCTTGATGGTGAATTCCTTGTCGCGCGAGCACATGAAAGCCTGCCCCGACCACTCGCCGCCGCGGTCATAGTCGAGGGCATAGATGTAATAGTAGCGCGCCACCAACGCTCCCTTCAGCAGGGTCTCGCAGCTGCGTGAGGATACGTTCCACCAGCCTTCGGTGGTCCACCCTTCCGCGTCCTTGTAGCCGAGCGCGATCCCGACGCGACTCGACGTGTTATTGCACAGACGGAAATCGGCGGCCGCCGGGTTGTTCCAGAGGCAGAGCAGGACGACAAGCAGAGCCGGCAGCAATTTCAGCCCGGCGATCTTGGATCGGGGGCATGCGGAATCAGGAGGGATCATTGCGCGAAGCTATATCAATTCATAGACGATTTCGCGTAGCGCGGCGGGGCTGTCAACGGCGGCTTGGACTTTCGATGCGGAAACTTCCACCCGCGGCCTCGTTTGCGCTGCGATATGGCAAAATTTGTGACAACCTCCCACCTATTGCGGATAGCGCTTTTGCACAGCAACGAGGGTTGACCATGGCCATCGATGACAAAACCAGAACGGAGCTTGAGGCCGCCGCGTTTCGGCGCCTCGTCTCGCATTTGCGCGAGCGGACCGACGTCCAGAACATCGACCTGATGAATCTCGCGGGCTTCTGCCGCAACTGCCTGTCCAATTGGCTGAAGGACGCAGCCGACGAGAAGGGAGTTGTCCTGACCAGGGACGAAAGCCGCGAGGCCGTCTACGGTATGCCCTACGACACCTGGAAGACCAAATATCAGGCCGCCGCGAACCCCGAGCAGCTGGCGGCGATGAAGAAGTCTCATCCCGGGCATTGATTGATTCGCGCAAAGCGCGATTCCTTCTTCCGATCGCAAAGCCGCCGGCACGATCCACAGCTTTCTGCGAACGACGCGAGAAGGTGTGGGTGCCGCTGTGGATGAGCGTGATGTCAGCTTGACTGGCGCGCCCCCAAATTTGAGGGTCATCCGCGAAAAGCAACGGGCGCGGCAGCAGGCTGTGCCATCGGCTCATTGTCAGTTTGATTTCAGGAGTAAGAGATGGCCATCTCCGCCGCCGTCCAGGAAGAACAACCCGCAACGCGCTTCGCCAAGGATCAGCTCAAGTCGATCATCGAGCGCATCGAGCGGCTGGAAGAAGAGAAGAAGACGATCTCAGACGACATCCGCGACGTCTATGCCGAGAGCAAGGGCAACGGCTTCGACGTAAAGGCGCTGCGTACCATCGTGCGCCTGCGCAAGCAGGACCCCAATGAGCGCCAGGAACAGGAGACCATCCTGGAAACCTACATGCAGGCGCTGGGGATGTCGTGAGGCGCGCGCAGGCGCCGTCCCCCGAGGTCGTCCTGGACAAGCGAGCGCCAGGACGACGGCAAGTTTGCCGAAAGGAGCTGGGCGTTACTTCAGCAGCGCGGTGCGCAGCGTGAACGACGTAAGCTCGACCTTGCTCAAGGCCGATCCCGAGAAGTGATCGGTGGAAAGCCCGCGCATCGGATCGTCCGAGAAGCTCATCGGGATCGAGGCCTGGGGCTTCACGAAGAACATCCGCATCTGGGTCATGTCGACGTCGCCCATCATGGTCACCGACATCGCGGTGGTCGCGCTCGGTGCCAGCATCACGATGCGCAGCCAGACGTCGTTGGCCCTGCCGGCCGAGAGCCGCGTCGCATTGCTGATCGGCTCGCCCTCGCCGCGCGTGCGCTTGGTGGCAGTGGTGTTGATCTCGTTGGCCGCATCGGGATTGCGCGCCTGCGCGTAGCGCGGGATCGGCGCGGAAGCGGCGATGGCGTTCGAACGGCCGGTCGCAGAGGAGGCGGGCGGCGCATAGGCCATCGCCTGATAGGGATCGGATGTGCCGGCGGTCGACTGCGGGTCGGCGGCTTCAAGCGCCTTGCGGGCGGCGACGGCGGCGATCACCTGTTCTGCGGCAGGCTGGGTCAGTGCGACGTTGCCGTCCCAGAAGCCACGCGCATTGATCACGTCGGTCACCGTTTCCGGGCTTGGCTCGGCCGTGTCGGCGACGGGAGCCGGCTTCGCCTTTGGCGGCTGCACCGTCTCGGCGTCAGCCGAAGCTAGCTGCAGGGCGGCTGCGCCCTGCGGCTTGGGGCGCGGCGCTGGCGGCGGTGCGGCAGCCCTCGCAGCGGCCGCGAGCGCCGCCGGCGTGGGCTTCTCGTCGGGGATCGCCGCATCGTCATCCTCATCGCCGGTTGACCTGCCGCCCTTGAACAGGGCGGCCAGGAATGATGGTTTGACAATGGGGCCGTCATCGCCATTGCCGCGCTTCTCGATGTCGGCCCTGGCGAGTTCATACCCTTTCAACGGCACGCCATCGGCGGGGATATGCACGGTGCGGCCGTCCGGGAACACCTTGACCAGCTGGTCATGCGTCATCCGCGGCCAATGCCGGATGTTGCCGGTATCGAGATGCACGAAGGGCGATCCCGAAGTCGGATAAAAGCCGACGCCGCCGCGCTGCAGGCGAAGGCCGGCAAAGCGGATCTGCTCCAGCGGCACGCCGGGAATATAGAGGTCCATCGCGTGGCCGAGCATATGCTGGCTGAAGCGGGCCACGCCGGAATCCGCGGAGCGGCGGCGGAGCATGGCGTTGGTGGCGGGGGAGCGGTAGGCGGAGACGATCTGGATCGGCTGCTTGCCGTCGACGTCGCGATAGACTTCCCAGATGATGTCGAACAGGTGCCGATCCATCACCGTCTGTTCCTGGCTGCGCCAGTCGCGGAGATATTGATTGAGCTGCTTCAGCGCTTCTTCGTCGTAGCGCCCCTCGCGCTTGAAGGTGACCGTCAGGTCTTCGCCGGAATGGGTGTGATGAAAGGAAAGGGTGCGGGTTTCGTTTTCCGCGGTCGCATCATGCACCGATCCGGCGCCGACCAGGAGCAGCAGCGATGCGAGGCCGGCGCACGTCGCCACCTTCATGCCTGCTCTGGGCAAAGGCAATGAACTAAATCGGCGTGCGAAATCAATCAGCACGATGAGCCCACCCAGTCGACGAGCGGTTCAAACCTCGACTTTCGCCAAGCCCGGGTGAGGCGAAAGAGAGAATGAACGCTTTCTTAATGCGGCATGGTTAAGGAAACCTCACCATCCCGTCCCCAAGTCAGTTTCAGCTAACTGCCGAGTGTGGCGAAAAAGTGCCTGATGGCTCGAGGCTGATCGACAATGGCCAACGGCAAATGACCTCCCTTGCCGCGAGGTCATTGTTTCAACTTGGAAATCCCAAAAGTACG
This sequence comes from Bradyrhizobium sp., assembly GCA_019243075.1. Lineage (GTDB taxonomy): Bacteria > Pseudomonadota > Alphaproteobacteria > Rhizobiales > Xanthobacteraceae > Bradyrhizobium. The sequence goes on along the minus strand of JAFAUV010000408.1, from coordinate 831 downwards.
GCCCGGACTTAACGGGTGAAAATCCGGCGCTGTCCGGGCTGCGGCGGCTGCCCGCGGCGGCCGACCGGTGCCGGCGGCGTCGGCGGCCCGAACAGGCGCTCGAAGAAAGACGGGCCGGACGAGGCGTTGTTGCTGGCGAAGTTCACGCCGGGCGGGAGCGTGATGCCGGCAGGCTTGCCGTAGCTCGGCTGCGAATGCGCAACCACATTCTCCATGTCGCGGCTGTGCGGCGCCTTCAGCATCGATGTCATGGTGGCGTCGCGGCCGTAGATGTCCTTGCGGAACTGCAGCTTGCCGGCATCGTCCACGAACGCGGTCTGGTAGGTGATGTTGACCGGAACCGGCGTCGGGAATTTCAGGTCGATTTCGCTCTGGCCGTACATGCCGCGGATCTTCTCCGGCGACCAATGCTCGTTCGGCTCGGTGATGTTCAAGAGCACGGCGGCATATTGATCCGGATATTGCACGCGCATGCAGCCATGGCTGTAAGCGCGTTCGGTCTTCTCGAACAGGTACTTGTCCGGCGTGTCATGCTGATAGACCAGGAACTTGTTCGGGAAGTTGAAGCGGATGCGGCCGAGCGCGTTGGCTTCACCCGGCGGCTGCGAGATGTGCACGCTGCCGTCGCGGTTCTGCTCGAGCTTCAGCCCCATGCGCTGCAGCACGGTCGGATCCTGCTGCAGGGCCGGCAGATATTCGCCGTAGACGATCGAGGGCGGCACGTTCCAGGTCGGATTGACCGTGATGTACTTCATCGTCTCGGTGAGCAGCGGCGTGGCGTGGATGCCGGGCTTGCCGGTCACGACCCTGGTGGTCCAGACCTGCGCGCCG
>JAFAUV010000403.1 GCA_019243075.1 Bradyrhizobium sp. | reverse complement strand
CTTGACGGCGGATTGGACGCCGTGCATGGCGCTGATGCGGAATTTGTCCCCATCACGCAGAAAAAGTGAACCGAACTCGGCCTGACAGATGCGCGTCGCGTTCTCCAGCATGATGCGGAACACCGGCTCGAGCTGCCCCGGAGAGGTGGAGATGACCTGCAGCACCTCGGATGTCGCGGTCTGCTGCTGTAGCGACTCGCTCAACTCCGCCGTGCGGCTCTCGACCTTGTTTTCCAGGTCGGCATAGGACTCCTGCAACCGCGCGCCCATGTCGTTGAACTGATTGGCGAGGCCCTCCAGCTCGTCGCCGGTCTTGATCGCGATGCGCTGCGCGAAATCGCCGCCGCCGATGCGCTCGGCGCCGGCGCGCAAGGCCTGGATCGGGCCGACCATGCGGCGGGCAAGGAAAATTCCGGCCAGCACCGCGAAGATCGAGGCTGCGAGCAACACAATCGTGAGGCGCTGGAGCGCGGCATAGAGCGAGGCATAGGCCTCTTCCACCGGCAATTCCACGAACATGGTCCAGCGCAGCGGCAGGATCGGCGCGGCGGCAGTCAGGACTTCCTGGCCCTGGATGTTCTTGGCATTCTCCAGCGATTGCGGGATCACGCCGCCATTGGCTTCGGCCATCATGACCTGCGGCAGCTTCGACATGTCGGTGTTGCGCAACACCAGGCTGATATCGGGGTGGGCGATCAGACGGCCCCGGGCGCCGATCACATAGGCGTGGCCGTGCTCGCCGACCTTGATCTGGGACACGACGTCCCAGATCAGCTTCAGATTGACCTCGGCGATCGAGACACCGGCGTCCTTGCGGGTGCCGGCGAGCGCGAGCGTCATATAGGGCTCGGATTCCCGGCGGAAATAGACCGGCCCATAATAGACCTTGTGGGCGACCGCCTCGGTGAATTTCGGGTCCTGGGACAGGTCGAGGCCGCTGTCGACCACATCCATGGCAAGCCGCGAGACCCGAAGGCGCTCGTGGCCGGTCGAGTCGATCTGGGCGAGTTCCGTGATCGCCGGCACCTGCCGGAGCAGCCGCAAGGCATCAAAACGGCGATTTTCGAGGCTGGCCGCCGACCACGGCAGCTGGGTGGTCCAGCCGAGTTGGCTTTCGATTTCCTTGATGAACTGGCTGATCTTGGCCGCCGCCGCCTCCGCCTGTTCCTGCTGGATCCGGATCAGCGCCGCCTTGTGCTCACGGTAATAGAAAATCACCTCGAAAATGCCGTTGGAGAGCAGCGCAATGGCGACCACCGCAACGAACAGCGCAACATATTTGGTGAAAAGACGGCTGCGGATCCTGGTCTGCGCCGACCCGGCCGCCATACCCGATACCGAAGCGCCCGCGACCGCGGGACCTTGGGACGTATCCGGGTGAAGGGAAAGGGTCATCGCGCGCGTTTTAGCAAGACGGCACGTCGTTGTCTCTTGCCGCAGTGCGGCAGGGGCTGCCGCCGCAAAGCAAAGCGGCGGCGGTCAAGGCACCGCCGCCGCTAAAGCAATCGCATCGATCCGACGATCAGGTCGGCTTGAGCTGCCCTCCGAGATCGTATTCGGCGATCTGCCTGGTGCGCTCTGAATTGGCTTCCGCCTGGTGGTCGGTCGCGATCGTCACATACACGGCCGGCAGCACGAACAGCGTGAACAGCGTGCCGATCGACATGCCCGCGACCACCACGAGGCCGATCGAGAAGCGGCTCGCCGCGCCTGCGCCGCTTGCGGTCAGAAGCGGGATCAGGCCGGTCACCATCGCCGCCGTGGTCATCAGGATCGGGCGAAGGCGGATGCGCGCGGCCATCTCGATCGCGGATCGGCGGTCCAGCCCCTCGTTGAGCTGCAGCTCATTGGCGAACTCCACCATGAGGATGCCGTGCTTGGTGATCAGCCCGACCAGCGTCAGCAGACCCACCTGGGTGTAGATGTTCATGGTCGCGACGCCAAAGAACAGCGGGATCAGCGCGCCGACGATCGCCATCGGCACCGAGATCATGATCACGAGCGGATCGCGCAGGCTCTCGAACTGCGCGGCCAGCACCAGGAAGATGATGATCAGGGCAAAGCCGAAGGTGATGGCGAGCTGGTTGCCTTCCTGCACATATTGCCGGGAGTCGGCGAGATAGTCGTGACTGAATCCGGTCGGCAGCTTCTTCGCCTCGCTTTCGAGGAAGTCGACCGCCTGCCCCACGGTCACACCGGGCATCGGCACCGCCTGGAAGGTCGCGGAGTTGAGCTGGTTGTAATGCGTCAGGGAATTCGGATCGGTCTGGGTCTGGATCGAGACCACCGTCGACAGCGGCACCTGCTGCCCCGTGCCGGTCGGCACGTAGTAGCCGCCGAGCGATTCCGGCGTCAGGCGGGTGCCCCGCGGCACCTGCGGGATCACCTGATAGGACCGCCCTTCGAGGTTGAAGCGGTTGACATAGTTGCCGCCGAGCAGCGTCGCCAGCGTGTTGCCGATATTGGCCATGGTGATGCCGAGGTCGCTCGCCTTGGTGCGGTCGATCGTTACCTTCACGGTCGGCTGGTTGAAATCGAGATCGCTGTCGGAAACGATGAACAGGCCGCTCTTGCGCGCCGCCGCCTTGATCTTGTCCATCTGCTCATAGACGGCCTGGAAGCCGGCTGTGGAATTGATCACCATCTGGATCGGCAGGCCGCCCGGACCGCCGGGAAGCGGCGGCAGGTTGAAGGCGAAGGCCTGAACGCCCTCGATCTTGGAAAGCTCGGCCTGCACCAACGGCTTCAGCATGATCGACGAGCGCTTGCGTTCATCCCACGGCTTGAGCAGCATGCCCGCGATGCCGTTCTGCGGTCCGTTGATGCCGTTGAGCGCGAATCGCAAGTCCGTTTCGGGAAAACTCGAGAACACCTTGTCGAGCTTCTCGCCGTAATAATCGAGGTAGTCGATGTTGGCGTATTTCGGTCCCTTGATCACCGAGAACACGATGCCCTGGTCTTCCTCGGGCGCCAGCTCCTTGGAGGTGTGCATATAGAGAAAGCCGACCAGCCCCAGGATCGTCAGCGCGAACAGGCCGGTGATGGGACGATAATCGAGCGACCGGTCGAGCCTGCGGCCGTACCAGCGCGTCATTGCGCCGAACACGCGGTTGACGAGCCTCGCAAAGCGCCCCTCGTCCGCGCTCTTGAGGAATACCGAGCACATCATCGGCGACAGCGTCAGCGCGATCACGCCGGAGACGATCACCGAGCCTGCGAGCGTGAAGGCGAATTCGCGGAACAGCGAGCCGGTCAGGCCGCCGAGGAAGCCGATCGGCGCATACACCGCGGCCAGCGTGATCGTCATCGAGATCACGGGGCCGACGATTTCGCGGGCGCCCTTCAGCGCCGCCTGTACAGGTGGCATCCCCTCTTCCAGATGGCGGTGGATGTTCTCCACCACGACAATGGCGTCGTCGACGACGAGGCCGATCGCCAGCACCATCGCGAGCAGCGTCAGTAGGTTGAAGGAGAATCCGGCGATCAGCATGAGCATACAGACGCCGATCAGGGACAGCGGAATGGTGACGACGGGAATGACGACCGAGCGCAGCGAGGCCAGGAACAGGAAGATGACGACGACGACGATGACGACAGCCTCGCCCAGCGTCTTCTCGACCTCGTCGATCGACGATTGGATGAACTTGGTGGAGTCGAACGCCACCTTCATCTTCAGCGACGGGGGCAGATTGCGCTCCAGCTCCGGGAACAGCGCGCGGATGCCCTTGACGATGGTGAGCGGGTTACCTTGCGGGGTCGCCTGCACACCGATGAAGATCGCGTGCTCGCCGTTGAAGGCGACGCTGGCATCCGTGCTCTGCGCCGCAAGTTCGACGGTTGCGATGTCCTCCATGCGCAC
>JAFAUV010000155.1 GCA_019243075.1 Bradyrhizobium sp. | reverse complement strand
TTCTTCTCGCCGCGCTTGGGCACGGAGACTTCGACCTTGTGGCCGGCCTTTACCGTCAGCGCATCGGCCAACAGCTCGGCTTCCTCGATCTCGTGCGAAAGCAGGATCAGCCGCGGCGGCGGCTTGTCGTCATAGAACTGCGCAAGGAATGACGACAGCACCTCCTCCGGCGTGAACGACTTTTCCGCGCGCGGGAAATAGGCGCGGTTGCCCCAGTTCTGGCCGGTGCGGAAGAAGAATACTTCGACGCAGGAATAGCCGCCTTCCTGGTGGATGGCGAACACGTCGGCCTCTTCCACCGTACGCGGATTGATGCCCTGCTGCGACTGGATCGCCGACAGCGCGGCGAGGCGGTCGCGATAGACCGCCGCGGTCTCGAATTCGAGCTCGCCGGAGGCCCTCTCCATTTCGGCCGCGAGTAGTTCCTTGACGGCCTGGCTGCGGCCCGAGAGGAAATCGGTCGCCTCGCGCACCAGCTCGGTGTAGCCGCCGAAATCGATCTCCGTCGTGCAGGGGCCGGCGCAGCGACGGATCTGGTAGAGCAGGCAGGGTCGCGTGCGGCTTTCGAAAAATCCGTCCGTGCAGGAGCGGATCAGGAAGGCGCGCTGCAGCGCCGTGATGGTGCGATTGACCGCTCCCGCGGACGCGAACGGGCCGAAATAGCGGCCCGGCCGGCTCTGCGCGCCGCGATGCTTCAAGATCTGCGGCGCCCAATGGTCGCCGGTGATCAGAATATAAGGAAACGACTTGTCGTCGCGGAGCTGCACGTTGAACCGCGGCCGAAGCTGCTTGATGAGGTTGGCCTCCAGCAGCAGCGCTTCGGTTTCCGTCGTGGTCGAGATGATCTCGACATTCACGGTGGCAGCAATCATGCGCAGAATGCGCGCCGGCAGCGGCGCGTTGATGCGCGCATAGGAGGACAGCCGCTTGCGGACGTTCTTGGCCTTGCCGACATAGAGCACGTCATTGGCCGCATTCAGCATCCGGTAGACGCCGGGCGAGGTCGGCGCGAGCTTGACGGCGTTCTCGATCGCCGCATGACCGGCCGCAAGCGGTCCCTCGCCGACCGGCTCGATCGTCTCTTCGCTCAGTTCCGGCAGCCGACCTTCCTCGTCCTCTTCATTAGAGGCGGTTTCGGGATCGATGTCGGGGGCCGCGAGGTTATCCGGCGGCAGATCGGCCGGATCGCCACGCTTGCTGCCAGCCGTCCCTTGCCCTCGCCCGGGAGCCGTCGGCTGCTCGGTTTTTTCGGAATCCATGGCTGCGAATTTAAGGGCTGGGGACGCCGATTTGAAGTTCTCGGGCGTTTTTGCCCGAGGTAACGCACAGGTGGCAAGCCGGTAACGCTTCGTTAAGAACGTTAAGAGCGCGGTAAGGTGGCTTAACAGGGCTTTAACTTAAAACTCTCGATAAATCCCCCCGAAAGAAGCTGGAGTTCCGTAACCAAGCCGGCCTGGCGCAAGGCCCGGAGGCGGCTTTCGGTCACGGTCGTCGCGTTGGAGTGCTGCATGAAGGGGTTCATTTGGGGCGCATTGGGGCTGACCTTGGCCGGGACCGTGCCCGCGGGCGCAGCCGATCTTTCCTACGGTTCGCGCGCACCCTACACCGTGAACCAGCCGCTCGACGTTTATAGCTGGGCCGGTCCCTATCTTGGCGGCAATCTCGGCTACGAGTGGGGCAGTGTCGGCAACAACCCCACCAAGCCGAGCGGCTTCGTCGGCGGCGTCACGGCGGGCTACAATTGGCGGAACGGCCCCTGGGTGATCGGCGTCGAAGGCGATATCGAGGCGACCGGCGCCGACGACACCTTCGCGCCCTGGAAATTCTCCAATCCGTGGTTCGGCACCCTGCGCGGCCGCGCCGGCTATACGTTCGGCAACGTGCTGTTCTACGGCACCGCCGGCCTCGCCTTCGGAGAGCTCAAGGGCCAGACCTTCGGGTTGAACGAATCGCACACCACCGCGGGCTGGACCGCCGGCCTCGGCGCGGAAGTTAGCCTCGCGCCGAAATGGAGCGCCAAGATCGAATATCTCTATGTCGATCTCTCCGACAGTCAGTTTGCAATTACAGGGGTGTCAAATGGCTACCGGTTCGGGACCATCCGCGCCGGCGTGAACTATCATTTCTGACAGCAACAAGAAGACGCGCGATATCATAACTCCCGGCCGTCCATCACGGCCGGGATTTTTTTATCTCTCGAGCAAAGCCCTTCCCCCGTGTCCGGACAGAGGTCCGGTTCGAAGAAAAACCGCGGCAGAAATAAACGACTACGATTGAACCACCAGGTTGACCGCCTTGGGCCCTTTGCCCTTCTTGTCCGGTTCGACCTCGAAAGTGATGCGTTGTCCTTCGGTCAAATCCTTCAATCCCGCCCGTTCGACCGCAGTGATATGCACGAACACGTCGCGCCCGCCGTCGTCAGGCTTGATGAAGCCGTAGCCACGTTCTCCATTGAAGAACTTGACCGTCCCAGTCATGGCCATCGGGAAACTCCTCCCCCGTATTGCTCCACCGCTGTGCGCACGCCGCACAGGGCTGACCGACAATCGCTGTCTGAAGCTGGCCACCTGAGCCGGAAGGTGTCACGTCACCGAGCCGGCCTGGATTTTTTCTTGGGCCTTGATCACTCCGCCGCAACCATTCGCGGAAGCGGAACGTAAAGCCAGTCCAATGCCGAGCATAATACGGTTCCCGGCGAATTGACTACGGATTTTCGAAGCGAAGTAACAGCTCAGGGCTTGAGCACTTCCAATTTGAAGCGGCCGGCGCCGCCTTGGCCCAGCGGCTTTTCCAACTCGGGGAGGATGGTCCTGAGTTCGCCTTGCAACGTCCAAGGAGGGTTCGCGATGAGAAGTCCGGTCGAGGCAAGCGCCGCGTCGGCCGTCTGCGGCGCCACCGAAAATTCCAGCCGCAGGCATTTGCCGGATGGATTGGCCGCGGCCGCGGCCTGGGCCACGCGCTGCGCCAGCGCCTCGGTGGCGCGCCGGCTCTTGGCCGGGTACCAGAGCAGATAGCTGCCGGTCGGCCATTTGCGGAACGCGGAGGTAAAACCGTCCGCCAGTCGATTGAACTCGTCCTTGGCCTCGAAGGCCGGGTCGATCAGCACCAGCCCGCGGCGCTCGTTCGGCGGCACGAAGGCCGGCAGTGCTGTCCAGCCGTCGAGATCGACCACGCGCGCCTGCGCGTCGCGCCGGAGGGCGTCGACGAGTTGCTTGCGCGCGGAGGGTTCGAGCTCGCAGGCGGTCAGGCGATCCTGCGGGCGCAGCATCGCGCGCGCAATCAGCGGCGAGCCCGGATAGGCCTTCAGTGCGTTCGGCGGGTTGAACGACCTGACGATGTCCAGATAGGACTTGAGCAGCGGCAGCGCCGCGTCGGAAAAGCGCGCCTGCAGGATCCGCGCTATGCCGGTCAGCCATTCGCCACCGCGGCGCGCCTCGTCGCTTTCGAGATCATAGCGGCCGGCGCCGGCATGGGTATCGATGACGCGGAAGGCGGCCGGCTTCTCCTGCAGGTAAAGCAGGATGCGCACGAGCACGACGTGCTTGATGACGTCGGCAAAGCTGCCGGCATGAAAGGCGTGACGGTAGTTCATGGCCGAGGGTTACGACATCGGGCCCGCCATTGCGAGCAAAGCGAAGGCCTCCGCCACAGTTCGCGCCGCGCCGGCGCGTGCGCTGCTCGCAATGCCGGCTCAACCGCCCCGGACCGGCGGCATCGTCACCTGATCGAGTGGGCAGGCCTGTTTGTCGATTTCCGCGCAGTCGCGGAATTCCAGCTCCTTGCTCATGCAGATGCGCACTTCGCTGAGCCGCTTGCGGCTGCAGGTGACCGCAATGCCGGAGGCCTTCAGGCCCGGATTGGCCTTGATGAAGGCGTCCTCGATCTGCGAGGGCGAAACCGTCTTGGTGTCCGACAATTGCAGGTAGTCGTCCGGGATTTTCACCGCGGCGCGCGCTTTGCGGATGGTCTCGAAATAGGCTCGCTCGCCGAGGCCGGAGCAGGTGCCGTGCTTGTCCCACTCGTTGTAGATCAACCCGGGCGCCGGCATCAGGTCGAGCATCGAAATCATGATATTGCGTGCGAGCCGGGGCGAGGGGTGCTGGCAATATTCGGGATAGCCGGTCTCATATTGCGGCCACAGCCCGTGGACGACGAAGGAAAACGGCCGGCCGCCGCACTGGATCTGCTGCGAACGCCCGCCGCCCCCATTGTCCTCTCTGCCTTCGCAGAACGAGGGCGACCAGGACAGGGACAGCACATAGAAATCGAACTGGCCCGGCGCGTTCTGCCGCGGGTCCTGGGCCGATGCCGAGCCCGCGGCGGCCAGGGCCGCCGTCATGGCAACAGCGAAAGCAACCAGCCAGCGTGAAATCGCGTTGGATCGAAACATGGCGAGGCACCCCTTCAACTCACGCGCGAACCGATAAGCCGCGCGGAACAATGCGTGCGGAGCCTAGCAGAGGAGCGGAACATTTCAAGAACAAAAGCAAGGCGCGCGAATCGGCGCCCTGTCTCGTCTGCCGATTTGCGAAAACTACGGGCCGGCCGCCTTGCAGGCGGGATTATAGGCCCAGTTGCGGTCGAGCCCGACCACGCACCACTCGACGCCCTGGCCGAAGCTGGAGAAGCCGCCATCCTCGATGATGGAATAGTGGATGGAGTGGATCTGGCCGTCATTGAGCTGCACGCTGCCGCTGCAGTAGCGGCGCGGGATGTTGTCGGATTGCCAGGGCCGGAACGCGGTCTCGTGGATATTGCCGTAGGCGACGATCTGCAGCGGTGAATTCCAGAAGGTGCTTTCCTTTTCCTGGAATTGCGACGTGATGGTGCCAAGCGCCGCCTCGCACTCCTTCAGCCTTCCGTCATAGCTCGGCCCGAACAGGCCGAAATTCAGTTCCGCAGGATTGGCGGCGAGCGCCGGGTGATCGAGGCTGATCAGCGCGAGCAGCGCGCCCAAGCCAAGCCCCAGATGTTTGAGGCTGAGGCGTTTCAAGGAGGTAGCGAGGTCGCGCATGTGCATTCCCAGAACCGGGCGGACTGGCCCGTCGGGCGGGACCGTGCCCCCTTGCCCCCGCGCGGTCAAGTGCAAGGCGGCCACACTCGGACCGCAAGTCGAGTCCAAGCGGTCGGCCGTTCTTTTCACCGCCCTCGCGGCGCCTTAAGATGAGAGCCAGCCGAAATGGAGTCTTGAGATGCGAAAGTTGCTGGCCGCGGGCCTGGTTGCCATGTGCGGGATGGTGGTGGGCGCGCCGGCCCGGGCCGATTGGGTGCCGGCCGTGAGGGGCAACGACACCGGCGGCATCATCGCCTATACCGTGGCCCAGCAGTCGGATGCACGTCAGATCGCGGTCGATCACTGCGCCCGCTACGGCAAGGTGGCGAAATTCCTGGCGATCGATCCGCAGCCGGGCGGCTACGTTTCCTTTGCCTGCCGCTGGGTGCCCTACGGGGCCAACGACCGGCCGCTGCGCGTCGACTACTGAGCTGTTGGAGCTCCCTGAAACGCCGGGGAGCGCGCCACATGATGCGAGGGCTTCTTTCATCGGGCATTTGCGGCGCCGCGCTGGCGCTGGTGTCGGCCGCTGCCGCTGCCGAGGAATTGCCGCTGCGCAAGCCGGGTCTGTGGGAGATGAAGATCGTCAAGGTCGGCTCGCAGTTGCCGGAACTCACGACGCAGCAATGCACCGATCAGACCGTCGACAAGGACATGGTCAATACGGTGTCGCCGATCGCCAAGCAGATTTGCAGCAGGCAGAACCTGCAGAAGACCGCGGCCGGCTACATCAACGATTCCGTCTGCACCGTCGCCGGAGCGACGATCACGTCGCATTCGGAAATATCAGGCGATTTCGACTCGGCCTATACCGTCACGACGCAGGCGCATACCGACAAGGGCCCGGAGACGCTGCGCGACACCACGACCAGGATCGAGGCGAAATGGCTCGGCGACTGCAAGGCGGGCCAGAAGCCGGGCGATATCGTGATGCCCGGCGGCGGCTTCAGGCTCAATGTCAAGGACGCCGAAAAGCTGAAGAACCTGCTGCCGCCGAAGACGAATTAGGCGGGCGCTTAACGCTTGCGTAGCCCGGATGAGCGAAAGCGACATCCGGGATGCTTTCCCGCATGCCGCTGCCCGTGTGCCGCTACCAAAGCGTCCTCAAGGCGAGTACCGTATCCTGCGTGAGCGAAGCCGACAGGCGGGATCAAGATACCGAATGGTTCTTTACCGACGGAATTTTCTTCCAGGTGGGACATTTTTCTTTACGGTCACGCTCGCCGACCGTAATTCAAGTGCCCTTATCGATAACGTTGCTGCCTTGCGCGATGCTTTTCAGACGACGCGTCGAGAGCGTCCGTTCACGATCGATGCAATTGTAATCCTCCCGGATCACCTCCATGCGATTCTTACTCTGCCACCGGCCGATGCTGACTTCTCTGGTAGATGGAGACGGATCAAGGGATGCTTCAGCGGCGCCCTCATCAATGCCGGAGCCGATGTTGCCCGCGCTCCAAATGGTGACCTAACGCTGTGGCAAAGACGATTTTGGGAGCATACCATTCGCGGCGATGGTGATTTTGAAAGACATGTCGACTACATTCACTTCAACCCGATCAAGCATGGCCTCGTTGAACGGGTGTGTGACTGGCCACACTCTTCCTTCCACCGCTATGTGAAGGAAGGCCTGCTTCCGGAAGATTGGGCTGGACACGTTGGCGATGCCAAGGGGCGATACGGCGAGCGGGGGCACGGATAGGCAGGCTCCCGCGTATCGCTTCGCTCACGCGGGCTACGATAGTGCGACGGCTTGCCCTACACCGGCACGCGGACGGTGGCGCGCAGGCCGCCCATCGGGCTGTCGCCGAGCAGGATGTCGCCGCCATGCGAGCGCGCGATGTCGCGGGCGATGGCAAGGCCTAAGCCCGTGCCGCCCTCGTCCTGGTTGCGCGCATCATCGAGTCTCAGGAACGGCTTGAACACCTCCTCTCGCATGTCGAGGGGGATGCCGGGGCCGTCATCGTCGACGGTGATGGTGAGATAGCGGTGGTCGCGATGGCCGGAGATCGCGATCTTGTCGGCGTGGCGTGCCGCGTTGGAGACGAGATTGCCGAGGCAGCGCTTCAGGGCCTGCGGCTTCACAGTGACCACCGGCAGTCCCTGGAACGCCACGGTCGCGGCATGTCCGTGGCGCTCGGCGTCGCTGCGCAATTCCTCGAGCGCATTGGCCATGTCGGTCGGCTGCGCGTTCTCGCCGGAATCGCCGCGCGCGAATGCAAGATAGTCTTCGAGCATCATCGACATCTCGTCGACATCCTTGCGCATGGCGTCGACCTCGGGGCTGTCGCCGATCAGCGCCAGCTCCAGCTTGAACCGCGTCAGGATGGTGCGCAGGTCGTGACTGACGCCGGCGAGCATCGCGGTGCGTTGCTCGATCGAACGCTCGATGCGCGATTTCATCTCCAGGAATGCTTGTGCCGCCCGCCGCACCTCGCGCGCGCCGCGCGGCCGGAAGTTCGGCGCCTCGCGGCCCTTGCCGAAGCTTTCGGCGGCATCCGCAAGGCGAAGGATCGGCTTGATCTGGTTGCGCAGGAACAGCACGGCCACGATCAGCAGGATCGACGAAGTGCCGACCATCCAGAACAGGAAGATTTCGGAGTTGGAGGCGTAGGCGGCGCTGCGCTGCGCGAACACGCGCATCACCGCGTCATCGAGCAGGATGCGGATTTCGACCAGGTTGGAATTGCCGACGGTGTCGATCCAGAACGGCCGGCCGATCTGGCGGCCGATCTGCACCGAGAGCGACTGGTCGAGCAGGTTGAAGAATGGCTTGGGCCCGGGCGGCGGCATGTCGCCGGGCGGCAGGAAATCGACCACGAGATTGAGCCGTTGCTGCGCGATGCGGCGGATCTGGGTGCGGTCCTTGTCCTGCGGATAGGTCTTGTAGACGTCGATCAGACCGGCGATATCGGCCACCACGGCGGCGGAGAGGCGGCGCGTCACCAGGTTGTAGTGGCGCTCCATGAACACGCCGGCCACCACCGTCTGCAGCACCACCATCGGCACGATCATGATGAGCAGCGCGCGGGCATAGAGCCCGGTCGGCATCCAGCCCTTGAAGGCATTGCCGAGCTTGCCGTTCGCCGCCGAGACACGGCCGGCCGCGGAGCGGATCAGGGTCAGGCCGGTGTCGAGCGTGCTCATGGCCGTAGCTTCAAACCTAGGGCGAGGCGACCAGGCGATAGCCGATGCCGCGCACCGCCTGCAGGAACAGCGGGTTCGCCGGATCGCGCTCGATCTTGCGGCGCAGCCGGTTGATCTGCACGTCGACGGCGCGCTCGTTGACGCTGCCATTGCCGGTCAGCGCGCCGCGCGACACGGTCTCGCCCGGTGCGACCGCGAGGACGCGCAGCATCTCACGCTCGCGGTCGGTGAGGTGGATGACTTCCTCGCCATGGCGCAATTCGCCGCGGCCGAGATGATAGACGTAGGGCCCGAACGCGATCTGCTCGATCACCTCGGCCGGCGGCGGCGGGGCGGCACGGCGCAGGATGTTGTTGATGCGCAGCGCAAGCTCGCGCGGCTCGAAGGGTTTGGCGACATAATCGTCGGCCCCGATCTGCAATCCCTCGATGCGGCTCTGCGCCTCGTGCCGCGCGGTGAGCATCACGATCGGCACGGAGGACGAGGTGCGAATCGAACGGGCGAGATCGAAGCCGGTCTCGCCAGGCATCATCACGTCGAGGATCAGGAGATCAAAGTGAAGCCCGTTGAGCTTGGCGCGTGCGTCGCTCGCGCTCATCGCGGTCGTGACGCGATAGCCCTCGCCGGCGAGAAAGCGCGAGAGCAGGTCGCGGATGCGGCGGTCGTCGTCTACCAGGAGGATATGCGGCGCGTCGTCGGCGGGTTGCGCGGGCGCGCGGGTGGCGGTTGCGGCGATGACCAAGGTCATTCCTTTGCGCTGGCGGCGCCGAAGATCGTCTCCAGCACCTTGTCGGGATCGTCGCGGTCGATCATCGCGCGCAGGAAACGGCGGACCGTCTCCGCCCCGGCCGGGCCGATCTGCTCCAGCGCGCGATCGATCCGCGTGGTCTGCAGCGTCGCGAGCCTGGCGACCAGCGCCTCGCCCTTGGCGGTGGCATAGAGCAGCCGCTGCCGGCGGTCGTTGTTGCCGGTCTTCTGCACGATATAGCCTTCGTCGAGCAATTGCTTCAGCACCCGCCCGAGCGACTGCTTGGTAATGCGCAGGACGTCGAGCAGGTCGGCGACCTTCAGACCGGGATAGCGATACACGAAATGCATGACACGGTGGTGCGCCCGGCCGAACCCGAAGGCCTCCAGCTCATGGTCGGCATCGCCGACAAAGTCGCGGTAGGCGAAGAACAGCAACTCGATGATATCCCAGCGCAAAGCACCGTCGCGGGCGGGCGAGGGCCGCGATTCGGCGGCCCGCGAATCGGATGCCGCCTGGGGACTCGAGAAGTTTATGTCAGCCATATTGACGTATCTTGCGCTCAATGTTACAAAACGATCGGCCGCGACGAAATTTTAGATCGTTTCGTGCGCGGTGACGTTTTCAAAAGGGCCCGAGAGGGCCAACCTGGCGGCGGCAGCCGCGATCTGATCTACCGTACGATTGTCGAGCGGCATGTCGGCAAACATACTGGACTTCCTCATTCCGCAAAAGCGTGTCCTTAGGGGACGTCTTGGCGATGGAAACCGGCTGCAAGGCGGGTGTAGGTGAAGTCCAGACCTGTAGCCAGCAGGGCCGACAGAGCCCAGGCCGGACAGCGGGCATCGCGCCGGTTCGAACCTCGGAAAGCAAGGGAATGAGCCTGAAATTCGACATCCAGCCTTCTAGCAAAGCCACGCCCGAGAAGGAGCGTGCGGCAAAGCTCGTCGATCCGGGCTTCGGCCGGGTTTTCACCGATCACATGGCGATCGTCCGCTACAACCAGGGCAAGGGCTGGCATGGCGCGCGCATCGAAGCGCGCAGCCATTTCCCGCTCGACCCGGCGCTCGCCGTGCTGCACTACGCCCAGGAGATATTTGAGGGGCTCAAGGCCTACAAGCGCGACGACGGCGGGGTCAACCTGTTCCGTCCCGACGCCAACGCGAGGCGCTTCTGGAACTCGGCCGAGCGCATGGCCATGGCGCCGCTCCCCGAGCACGTGTTCATCGAAGCCGTCGAGCAGCTCGTGCGCATCGACCGCGCCTGGATCCCGGGCGGCGAGGGCAGCCTCTATCTGCGTCCCTTCATGATTGCGAGCGAGGTCTTCCTCGGCGTCAAGCCGTCCTCGGAATACGTCTTTACGGTCATCGCTTCCCCGGTCGGCTCCTATTTCAAGGGCGGACCTGCGCCGGTCTCGATCTGGGTGTCGGAAAACTACACCCGCGCCGCGATCGGCGGCACCGGCGCCGTCAAATGCGGCGGCAATTATGCGGCGAGCCTGCGCGCGCAGGCCGAGGCCATCGAGCACGGCTGTGACCAGGTCGTGTTCCTCGACGCGGTCGAGCGCCGCTACATCGAGGAGCTCGGCGGCATGAACGTCTTCTTCGTGTTCGCCGATGGCTCGCTTGCGACGCCGCCGCTCGGCACCATCCTGCCCGGCATCACCCGCGATTCCATCATCGCGCTGGCGAAGGATGCCGGCCGCCCCGTGCGCGAGGAGCCTTACACCGTCGAGCAGTGGCGCGCCGATGCCGCCAGCGGCAAGCTGAAAGAGGCGTTTGCCTGCGGCACGGCGGCCGTGATCTCGCCGATCGGCCAGGTGCGTTCGGCGAGCGGCGATTTTCTCATCGGCGGCGGTGCCGCCGGCCCGGTCGCCACGGGCCTGCGCAAGCAGCTCGTCGACATCCAGTACGGCCGCACCAACGACCCGCACAACTGGATCAGAAAGGTGCTGTGAGCGCCCGCGCATCTCTGCTAGCCGGCCGGTAGCTGGGCCAAGCGAAGCGAGCCCACCATGCGGGCGCCAAGTTCGGTGGGCACGGCGCGAACACCGCGCCTTTGCCCTCCCCACATTTGCTGATACCAACGCGCACCGAGCGTCACGAACCAAATGGCCGACAAACCCAAGAAACCCCAGAAGCTCAAGGCGCGGCTGCCGCGCGGGCTGGAGGATCGCGGCCCCGCCACGATCAATGCGACGTGGGCGATGGTGGAGAAAATCCGCGCCGTCTACGAGCGCTACGGCTTCGAGCCGGTGGAGACGCCGGCCTTCGAATATACCGACGCGCTCGGCAAATTCCTGCCCGACCAGGACCGGCCCAACGAGGGCGTGTTCTCGTTCCAGGACGACGACGAGCAGTGGATCTCGCTGCGCTACGACCTCACGGCGCCGCTCGCGCGCTATGTCGCGGAAAATTTCGATCAGCTGGCGAAGCCGTATCGCTCCTACCGCTTCGGCTGGGTGTTCCGCAACGAAAAGCCCGGCCCCGGCCGCTTCCGCCAGTTCATGCAGTTCGATGCCGATACCGTCGGTGCCCCGACACCTGCTGCCGATGCCGAGATGTGCATGATGGCGGCCGACACGATGGAGGCGCTCGGCATTCCCCGCGGCTCCTATGTGGTGAAGGTGAATAGCCGCAAGGTGCTGGACGGCGTGATGGAGAGCATCGGGCTCGGGGGTGACGAAAACGCTTCGCGCCGACTTGTCGTGATGCGCGCGATCGATAAGCTCGACAAATTTCCCGCTGACGAAGTGCGGAAGTTGCTTGGCGCTGGAAGGTGGGATGGCGGTGAAGAAGGCAAGGGCGACTTCACTAAAGGCGCTGGACTCGATCCAAAGCTAGCCAATCGTCTGTTGGAGTTTGTCGCGCCCGTGGAGCCTACGATAGACCAACCCGGCGACATCCTCTTCACCATGCCGAAGCATTGGGATGAGTTGGCCACCAACATGAGCTTCGGCGAGGGCGCCAGGGAACTACTCGAGATAAAGAGGGTCTGCGAGAGCACCGGTTACTCGGCGGATCGGGTCAAGATCGATCAAACCGTCGTCCGCGGCCTCGAATACTACACCGGCCCCGTCTTCGAGGTCGAACTCCTGCTCGAGACCAAGGACGAGAAGGGCCGCCCCGTGCGCTTCGGCTCGGTCGGGGGCGGCGGGCGGTATGATGGTCTCGTCTCGCGCTTTCGCGGCGAGCCGGTGCCGGCGACCGGTTTTTCGATCGGCGTCTCGCGGCTGCAGGCGGCGCTGGCGATGATCGGCAAGCTCGACAGCCGCAAGGAATATGGCCCCGTCGTGGTCACCGTGTTCGGCGGCGATATCGCCGAGTACCAGAAGATGGTCGCGAAGCTGCGTAACGCCGGCATCCGGGCCGAGCTCTATCTCGGCAATCCCAAGCACTCGATCGGCCAGCAGATGAAATATGCCGACCGCCGCAACAGCCCTTGCGCGATCGTGCAGGGCTCGGACGAGAAGGCGCGGGGCAAGGTGCAGATCAAGGATTTGATCCTTGGTGCCGGGCTGACCGAGATCAAGGACCGCGAGGAGTATCTGAAGCGGCAAAGCGAGGCGCAGACCGAAGCCGACGAAAGCGCGCTCGTTGAGGAAGTGCTGAAGATTCTCGCGCGCCATGACGTGAAGTGGGGTAACTGAATTCTCGTCATGCGCGGGCTTGACCCGCGTATCCATCTTTCAAATGATGGATTGCCGGGTCATAGGCGGAAGCGACGCCGTCCTTCAGACGGCTATGCCCGGCAATGACGATCTGGTGAGCGAAACAAAAACAAGGAGTTCCAACGATGCCTGAGATTACCGTTAGCATGGCCGCCGGCCGCACCGAGGAG
>JAFAUV010000073.1 GCA_019243075.1 Bradyrhizobium sp. | reverse complement strand
CTCGGTGGGCGAAATACCAGGAATCGAAGCCGTGGTCCGGATTGGCGACTTCGTCGGTGTAGTGGCCGAGCGCGAGGAGAACGCGATCAAGGCGGCGGCCCTGCTCAAGCTGGAATGGAAACCCGTTCCTGCGCTGCCGGATCTCGCAGCGATCGAGGACGCGCTGCGTGCCAATCCGTCGGTGCCGCGCACCTTGAAGGACACCGGCGATGTCGATGCGGCAATCGCTGCTGCCAAGCCGATGCCACGGACCTACGTCTGGCCCTACCAGATGCATGCCTCGATCGGCCCGTCCTGCGCGGTCGCCGACTACCAGGACGGTCGCATTCAGGTCTGGTCGGGCACGCAGAACCCGCATCTGCTCCGCGCCGATCTTGCGCTCCTGAGCGAGCGGCCGGAATCCGAAATCGAGGTGATCCGGCTCGAAGCGGCCGGCTGCTATGGCCGCAACTGCGCCGACGATGTCAGCGCGGATGCGCTGCTGCTGTCGCGCGCGGTCCGTCGTCCCGTCCGGGTGCAGTTGACCCGCGAGCAGGAACACGCCTGGGAGCCGAAAGGCACCGCGCAACTGATCGACGTCAATGGCGGGCTGAATGCGGACGGCAGCGTCGCCGCGTATGATTTCGCCACCCGCTACCCTTCCAATGGCGCGCCGACGCTGGCGCTGCTGCTCACGGGACGCATTGCACCGGTGCCGGCCGTGTTCGAGATGGGCGACCGTACGGCGATCCCGCCTTACGATTACGACCGCATGCGCGTGGTCGCACACGACATGCCGCCGATCGTTCGCGCATCATGGCTTCGCGGCGTCTCCGCACTGCCGAATTCCTTTGCGCATGAATCCTGGATCGACGAATGTGCCGAGGAGGCCGGCGTCGATCCGGTCGAATATCGCCTGCGTCATCTCAGGGATCGACGCGCGATCGATCTCGTCAACGCGGTCGCCGAGCGCGCCGGCTGGCAGAAGCGTCCGGTGCGCGAGCAGAAAATCCCCGAAGGCGATATCGTGCGCGGCCGCGGCTTCGCCTACGCGCTCTATGTGCACAGCAAGTTCCCGGGCTATGGCGCGGCCTGGTCGGCCTGGATCGCCGACGTAGCCGTCAACAAGGCAACCGGCGATGTCAGCGTGACCCGGGTGGTCGCGGGCCAGGATTCCGGGCTGATGATCAATCCGGACGGCGTGCGGCACCAGATCCACGGCAACGTCGTGCAATCGACCAGCCGGGCGCTGATGGAGGAGGTCGCCTTCGACCGCAGCTCGGTGGCGACGCGCGAATGGGGCGCCTATCCCATCATCGGATTTCCCGACGTGCCCAAGATCGATGTCCTGATGCTGCCGCGGCAGGATCAACCGCCGCTCGGCGTCGGCGAATCCGCCACCGTCCCCAGCGCAGCGGCGATCGCGAACGCCATTTTTGATGCAACCGGCGTGCGCTTCCGCGAATTGCCGTTCACGCCGGAGCGCATCCTGAAAGGGCTGCGCGACGGACAGGTCCTGCCCGAGGCGCTGCCGGCGCCGCAGCCGGCGCCAGCGCGGCCGGCAACCGGATGGTCCAATCCCTTTGCCGAGCGGCGCGGCCTCTTTGCAAGTCTGGCTGCGCTTTGTGCCGCAGCAATCGGCATCGGCGCAGCCGTGCTGCCATGGCGGGCGATCGCTCCGATCACACGGCCGGAGACCTCGGTCTATTCGGCTGCGACCATCGCCCGCGGCCGGCAGCTCGCCGCGCTCGGCGATTGCGCGCTCTGCCACACGAGCGAGAAAGGAATCGTCAACGCCGGCGGCCGGCCGATCGAGACACCGTTCGGCACGATCTACTCGACCAATATCACGCCCGACGAGACGACCGGCATCGGTGCCTGGTCCTATCCCGCCTTCGAGCGCGCGATGCGCCAAGGCATCCATCGCGACGGCCGGCATTTGTACCCTGCCTTCCCCTACACGCATTTCGCCAAGGTCAGCGACGCGGACCTGCAGGCGCTCTATGCTTTTCTGATGGCGCAAAAGCCCGTGCCCGCAACAGCGCCCGAGAACGAGCTGCGGTTTCCGTTCAATCTCCGCCCGCTCCTCGCCGGCTGGAACGCTCTGTTCCATCAGGCCGGGACGTTCCAACCCGATACGAGCAAATCGGCGGCCTGGAATCGCGGCGCTTATCTCGTCGAGGGCCTCGGTCACTGCGGCGCCTGTCATTCACCCCGCAACGCGCTTCAGGCGGAGAAGGCCGATGCCTATCTTGCCGGCGGATCGGCAGAGGGTTGGGAAGCCCCGGCGCTGACCTCGCTGTCGCAGACACCGATCCCATGGAGCGAGGAGGAGCTCTTTTCTTATCTGCGCACCGGCGAAGCCCGCTATCACGGCGTTGCCGCCGGCCCGATGGCGCCCGTGGTGAAGGAATTGTCGGCGCTGCCCGACGAGGACATCCGCGCCATGGCGGTCTATCTCGCCTCCTTCAACGAGGCGGCCAAGGACAAACCGGCGCAGGAAGCGCTGGCCCTCAGGCTGGAAACATCAACAAGGGTCGCGTTCGCGCCGAGCGCGGGCGCGCGGCTCTATCAGGGCGCTTGCGCGGTCTGTCACGAGGTTGGTGGCTTGCCCCTATTCGGCAGCCGGCCGTCGCTCGCGCTCAACAGCAACCTGCACAGCATGCAGCCAGACAATCTGATCCTGCTCATCCTGCACGGCATCGCCAAGCCGGCTTTCAGCGATCTCGGTTACATGCCGGGGTTCAAGGACAGCATGAGCGACGCGCAGATCGCGGAGCTCGTGTCCTTCCTGCGCAAACAGTTCGCGCCGGACAAGCCGGCCTGGACCGGCGTAGGCTCGAGGGTCAGCCGTATCCGCGGCCGGTGAGCTCAAGAGGCCGGTGCGGGCTGCAAGCCGAGCAGCAGCGTCGGGATCAATTCGGACACGGTCGGATGGATCGGCACGGCCCAGCGGAGCCGATCGTAGGGGGTCTTCGCGTTCATGGCGTCGAGGATGCCGTGGATCGCCTCATCGCCGCCGGTGCCGAGGATCGCCGCGCCGAGGATCTCCTTGGTTGCGGGATCGGCAAGCACCTTCATGAAGCCAAGCGTCTCGTCCTTCTCGACCGCGCGGCCGACACGGGTCATCGGCCGCGTGGATGAGAGATAAGGCTTGCCGCGGGCGCGCACCTGGGCTTCGGTCATGCCGGCTCGCCCGAGCGGCGGATCGATGAAGAGTGCGTATCCGGAGACGCGATCGCTGACGCGCCGGTTCTCCCCATCCAGCAGATTGGCGGCGACGATCTCGTAGTCATTGTAGGCGGTGTGCGTGAATGCGCCGCGACCGTTGCAGTCGCCAAGCGCCCAGATGCCGGCGACGTTGGTCTGCAGGCCTTCGTTGACCATAATATATCCGCGATGATCGAGCGCGACGCCGGCACGGTCGAGCCCGAGATCGCCGGTATTGGGCCGCCGGCCGACGGCGAGCAGCACGTCGGAACCGAGGATTTCCGGATCACCCTGCGTGCAATCGACGCCGACACGGATGCCGGGCTGGCCCTTCGGATTTCCTTTGGCAAAGCGGATGCATTCGGCTGAGGTGCGGACATGGATACCTTCCTTCTCAAGAATATCGCGCACGGCATCGGATATGTCGGGATCTTCGCGGCCGACCAGCCGCGGTCCCATCTCGACGACCGTCACCTCGGCGCCGAAACGCCGGTACATCTGCGCGAATTCGAGGCCGATGTAACTGCCGCCGATCACGACGAGATGCTCGGGCACGCGCTCGAGCTCCAGCATCGAGCTGTTGGTGAGATAGGATATCTCGTCAAGGCCCGGCAGATCGGGCACGACCGCACGTCCGCCGACATTGATGAAGATGCGGGGGGCTGAGAGTAGCTCCGGACCGACCCTGACCTCCTTTGGCCCCTCGAACCGGGCCGATCCTTGAAAGACCGTGCAGCCCTTCATGTTGCGCAGCCAGTTCTCGACGCTCCTGCTGGCGTTGGCGGTAACCGTCGCCGCCCGGCTCCTCACCTTGCGCATGTCAAGACGGACCGGCTGATCCAGCACGATGCCATAGTCGGCGCCGCGCCGCGCCAGATGCGCCGCATAGGCGCTCGCCACCAATGTCTTGGTGGGCATGCAGCCGGTGTTGACGCAGGTGCCGCCGAACTTGTCGCGCTCGATGATGGCGACCTTCATCCCGCTCGCGGTCAGGCGGCCGGCGAGCGGGGGTCCGGCCTGCCCCGCGCCGATCACGATTGCATCGAAAGTCCGGGTCATCTTCAACCCTCCAAGATGGTTCAAGGCGAAGACCGGCACCCCGGCGCGCAACTCAGTTCTTGCAATCCTTGCTGCACGCCTCGTTCTTCACGTCGGGCCTGGGATCGGGGACGAAGCCATCCCGGTTCGGCATCTTGATTTCGGCGAGCGATTTGGCGTCGAGCGTCGCATTGTCGGGAACCAGACCGTTCAGGTTCAGGATATAGGCCGACAGCGCATAGACCTCCTGGTTGCTCAGGGATTGCGGCGCGTTCATCGGCATCGCCCTGCGGATATAGTCGAACAGCGTCGGCGCGTAGGGCCAGAAACTGCCGACCGTCTTCACCGGTTTGGCGGAGGTGAGCGTCCCCTGCCCGCCGACAAGCCTGTCGCCGATGCCGCCCTCGGCCTTTTCTCCGTGACAGGACGCGCATTTCTCTTCGAAAAGCTTGCGCCCGTCCTGAACGGAGCCGCCGCCCGGCGGCAGTCCCCTGCCGTCTCGGCCGATGTCGATATCCCAGCCTGCGACTTCCCGATCGGTGGCAAGGCGACCGATGCCGTATTTGCTGCTTTCGGCATGAGCCGCCGAGCTGATCACGGCAGCAAGCAGCAGCGCCGCCGACGTTTCAAGCTTTGACATTGGCATTGCTCACTTCGCCGGAGGTGGCGACCCGCCAGGGCAAGATGGCGTTGTTGTGATAGAACGAGTTCAGTCCGCGTACCTTGGTCAGCTCGGCAAATGTCGGCTGCACATAGCCGCTCTCGTCGGTGGCACGGCTCATGATGACCGCAGGCTCACCGTCCCAGTACCAGGGAAAGCGGAAGCGCGTCAGCGCACGGGTCAGCACCGGGGCCTGAAGCTGTGCCGGCGCCCAGCTCCGCCCCTCATCCACCGAGACTTCGACGCCGACGATCCTGCCGTGACCGCTCCAGGCAATGCCCGTGATCTCGTTGAAGCCTTTTTCGATCTTGTGCGTTCCGGATGGGCGCGTGATGATCGACTTGGCCTCCATGTAGAAGGTGAATTGCCGCGCCTTTCCGTCGGGCATCGAGTCCGTATATTTCGATGTCTCCTCGCGCGAATAGGCCGGCTCGTCCGTTGCGTGCAGGCGGCGCAGCCATTTCACGTTCATATTGCCCTCGAACCCGGGAAGGAGCACCCGCAACGGATAGCCTTGTGCCGGACGCAGCCGCTCGCCGTTCTGGCTGTAGACCAGCATGGCGTCGTCGAGGCATTTTTCGATCGGGATGCTGCGCGTGAGTGCTGCCGCATCGGCGCCCTCCGCGATGACCCATTTTGCTTGCGGCTTCAGACCCGCCTCCTCCAGCACCGTCTTCAAGGGAACGCCGGTCCATTCGGCACAACTGACCAGCCCGACCAGATCCGAAGCCGTCTTGCCGTAGATCGCGTCATAGGCCGGATTGCCCGAGCATTCGATGAAATGAATGCGCGACTGCGAGGGAAAGCGCCTGACATCGTCCATGGTGAGAATGAGCGGCCTTTCAACCAGGCCATGGATCAGCAGCCGATGTTCGGCCGGATCGATGGTCGGGATTCCGCCATGGTGGCGCTCATAGAACAGGCCGTTCGGCGTGATGATGCCGTCGAGATCCTGCAGGGGCGTTCGGCACGAGGCCGATGTGTATTGCTTTAGGTCCTTCGGAACGTTGCGAACCACCTTCTTCTCGAAAAGCGACGGCGTTCCGTAGAGTTCACTGCCGACATCGGCGCCGGGGCTCTTCATCCACTCCGGAATGTTGGGCGGTAAATTCTTGTCGGCCTCGCCTGCGGCGTGCGCGCTTTCCGGCAGCACCGCGCCGGCGAGGGCGGAGCCCGCCAGCACGGAGCCGCGACGCAGGACGTCCCTGCGGGACCTCTTCATGATGCCCGACTTGCGGTCGGACCGTTCTTGAACCGACAAATCAGCCTCCCTGATTTGAGCCAATGCGAACTACGCCGACGAATCCAACTCCGGCAGGGCAGCGCAGTTCATAGTGCCCGCCGGCCGACATGGCAGATCGCCGTTCAGCTTCCGCCATGCTGCATTCTCGGTCAATTTTTTACTTGGACCGGGAGCAGAACAAACCGGTGGAACGGGCGCTTTGTTCAGCCCGAAATTCTCCAAAGCGGCCTGCTCTCTCCAGCGGCCTGCTCGGAGAGCCGTCACCTACAATGCCCGTCCGAGGCCATCGGCATTCGCCCTCAATACCGGCACGAAGCTCTTGACCATCTGCTGGAGGGAGACGCGCGCCGTCGAGGCGCTGGCGCTCATCGCCGCCACGACCGCGCCGCGGGAATCCGCCACGGGTATCGCGACGGATCGCAGCCCGATCTCGAGCTCCTGATCGGTGAAGGCGTAACCTTGCGCCCTTGCGCCCCGCACGGCATCGCGCAGCGCTGTCTTTCTGACCAGCGAGTGCCTGGTGCGCGCTTCGATCTTCGCGCGGTCGAGATAGGCCGACAGACGTTCGTCGGACCAGGGCGACAGCAACACCCTGCCCGTCGCGGAACAATAGAGATCGATGCGGGTGCCGACGGCAATGCCCGTGGTCACCAGCCGCTCGGCTTCGGCGCGTGCGACAAACAGCGCAGCGTCGCGATCCAATACCGCGAGCGAAATCGATTCGTGCAGTTCGTCGCGCGCCGCGGCCAGGAACGGTTGCGCGATCTGCGGCAGCGAGCGCGCGCCGGAATAGGCGGCGCTGAGTGCCAGAAGTCGCGGCTGCGGGCGAAAATATTTCCCGTCGAACTCGAGATAGCCGAGTTCCGTCAGCGTCAGCAGGCATCGACGCGCCGACGCGCGCGAGGTCGCTGATGCCAGCGCGGCCTCGGAGACCGTCATGCGCGTCCGATGCGGGGAAAACGCCTCGATGATCGCGAGGCCCTTGGCGAGACCGCCCATGCCTTCGGGCAGGCGTCCCGCGTCTACAGCCTGGTTCCCGTCCGCGCTTGTATTGACAGCCATGGCGATGAGAGCGATTTTAGCCTGAACAATTGTTCGATATTCGAACAAAACGCAGCGCTGGTCAATGGCAAGTGCTGCTCGCCACGGGAGGTCCCATGCTCAATCAGGTCAACCGCACGACCCGCGAGACCGGCGGTCGCGTCTGGCCGGGCGATGGCGTGACGCGCGTGCCCTTCTGGATTTTCCAGGATCGCGACATCTATGCCGCGGAGCAGCAACGCATCTTCCGGGGGCCGAGCTGGAATTACCTATGCCTGTCGGTCGAGGTGAGGAACACCGGCGACTTCATCACCACCTTCGTCGGCGACGTTCCGGTCATCGTTGCCCGCGACGCGGACGGCGAGCTCTATGCGTTCGAGAACCGCTGCGGACACCGAGGTGCGCTGATCGCGCTGGAGAGCCGCGGCAACACCAAGG
>JAFAUV010000071.1 GCA_019243075.1 Bradyrhizobium sp. | reverse complement strand
TGGTCGGCGGTTACTGGGATCCGAGCTTTCCCTATCCCGGCGCCAAAGAGTTGGCGGTGGCCTTCGAGACCGAGACCAAGCTGACCTCGAGCCAGCACATCGCCGACAGCTATGCTGCTGCGCAGGTGCTGCTCGATGCGATCGCGGCGGCGGCTTCTCTGGATCCGGACAAGATCAACGCGGCGATCGCGCGCACCGACAAGACCTACGTGGTCGGACCGATCAAGTTCGACGAGAATCACACCTCGAAGCTGCCGTTGGTCATGCTGCAATGGCAGTCGGGCAAGACACCGATCGTCTGGCCCAATGATCGCGCCAATGGCAAGGTCCTGTTCCCGATGCCCTGACCCCGCTCTCCTCGGAGGCAGAGGCGGGGTCGCTGGAGCGACCTTCGCCATTTTTCCAGTGGAGCGCGTGCAATGGCCAACCCTGACGTCATCCTCAATGCGCTGATCTCGGGAGTGCTGCTCGGCGGCATGCTGGCACTGACCGCCCTCGGTCTTTCGATCATTCTGGGGGTGATGCGACTGGTCAATCTCGCCCATGGCGAATTTCTGGTCGCGGGTGCCTATGCCGGGCTGTTCCTCCTGCAATGGACCGGCCTCGATCCGCTCGCGGGTCTGGCATTGATTGGCCTGGTGCTGGCGTCCATCGCCTATCCCATCCATCGCTTGCTGCTGGCCCCGCTCGCGGACAAAGGTCCGGAAGCTTCGATGATGACGACGTTCGGCCTGTCGATCATTCTCCAGAATCTCTTCGTGCTCTTGTTCAGCGCCGACACGCGCGCGATCGAGCGGGGTTATGCCACTGTCCCGCTCGAGATCGGTCCCCTTAGTGTACCGCAGATCTATGTCATCGGCTTTGCGATCTCGGTGACCTTGATCACCGCGGTGCACCTTCTCATCACGCGCAGCCGGTTCGGCAGCGACCTGCGCGCCAGCGCCGACCAGCCGCAGGCCGCCGCCATTATCGGCATCAATGTCCGCCGCGTCCATGCCCTCACCTTCTGTCTCGGCGCGGCATGCGCTGGCATCGGTGGCACGCTGATCGGCGTCGCGCTGTCCTTCACGCCGACGAGCGGGGCGGCCTACCTGCTCACCGATTTCGCGGTGATCGTTCTCGGCGGGCTTGGCAACGTGTTCGGCACGCTGGTGGGGGGCCTGGTGCTTGGCGTGCTGCAGAGCGTTGGCGGCCTCGCGCTCGGTGACGGCTATCGCGACCTGGTCGCGCTGGTGTTGTTCCTGGCGGTGCTGTCACTACGGCCACAAGGCGTTCTTGGGAGCCGCACGTGACGGCAACCTTGTCCTCGCCGGGTCGTCCCGGAACGACTTCCCTCGACCGCCGCGCCATCGCTGGCGCCGCAGCGGGCGGCCTTGCATTCGGGCTGCTGATGCTCGCGCCCGCATTGCTTTCGACCTATTTCGTCGAGATCGGCTTCAAACTCCTGCTCTACATCGTGCTGGCGGAAGCCTGGAATCTTCTGGCCGGTTATGGCGGCCTGGTCTCGCTCGGGACGTCCTCCTTCTTCGGGCTCGGCGCCTACGTGACCGCAGGGTTGCTCAACCAATCGGGAATGGGTCTGCCCCTGGCGCTCGGCGTTTCGGCGCTGGCGGGCATGACCATCGCGCTTTTCATGTCGCGCGGCCTATTTCGTCTGCGCGGTCTTTATTTCACGGTCGGCACCTTGGCGTTGGCGGAAGCCCTGCGGCTCTTAGTAGTCAACGTGCCCTGGTTCGGCGGTGCCAGCGGCCTGTTCGTAACCGTCGATCTCCCGGATACGCCGGAGCTGTTTCGCTTTGCTGCCGGCCTGCTCGCGCTCGCGACCGCAGTGATGACGCTTGCCACCGGCTCGCGCTTCTCCGTCCTGCTTCGGGCCGTGCGCGACGATGAGGACGCGGCGAGCCAGGTCGGTGTGCGGGCCTTTCGCATCAAGCTCGCCGCCTTTCTCGCAGCGAGTGCTCTCGTCGCAATGGCGGGCGGGCTGCAAGCCGCCAAGCTCGGCGCCATCGAACCCTATGGCAGCTTTGGCATGCAATGGTCGATCGACCCGCTCGCCATCGTCATCATCGGCGGTCTCGGCATGCGCCTGGGCGCGGTGATCGGAGGCGCATTCTTCGTGGCCATCGGCGAGTTGCTGGCCGACTATCCCGAACTCCATGTGGCAATCACCGGCGTCGTCCTGATCTTGCTGATCCGCTTCGCGCCGCGCGGCCTGTGCGGACTTGCGCAGGCGCTGATCAAGCGGCGCTCCGCGCCGGGCGCGACACGGGAGGCTGGAGCGTGAGCGACATCGGGTCTCGACCGGCCCTGCTCGACGCCGCCGGCCTTGGCAAGCGCTACGGCGGCATCGTCGCCAATGACGGCATCGATATCCGTCTGGATCAAGGACAGGCTCTTGGCGTGATCGGCCCGAACGGCGCGGGCAAGTCGACCCTGGTCGGCCTGCTTGGCGGCGCGATCGCGCCGAGCGAGGGGACCATCCGTTTCGAAGGACAGGACATCACGACTTGGCCGGCCTGCGAGCGCGCACGTCGAGGGATCGGTCGAACCTACCAGATTCCGCGACCATTCCTCGACATGACGGTCGCGGAAAACCTCGCCGTCGGCCAGTTCTCGATCTCTCCCTTCATCTCGGCCGGTTCTGCGCAGGCCGAACGGCGACAGATCTTGGAACGCTGCGGTCTGCGCGATGCGGCAGAGATGAAGGCGAAGGACCTTCCGCTGCTGCGCCGCAAGCGCCTCGAGCTAGCACGGGCGCTGGCACTCAAACCCAAGCTTCTGCTGCTCGACGAGGTGGGTGCCGGCCTTATCGACAGCGAGGTCACCGAGCTGATCGCTCTGATCCGTTCGCTGCAGGACGGGACACGCGCCATCATCATCATCGAGCACGTCATCCGGATCGTGAAGGAATGCTGCGCGGACCTGATGGTGATCAACTTCGGCAAAGTCTTGACCAAGGGACGCACGGCCGATGTGCTGGCCAGCGACGAGGTCGGTGCCGTCTATCTCGGCACCAGCCATGGCCGCGCTGGACGTCCTCCTCAGGCTGCCACGCCAGCCGCCGCTCCGAAAGCGCCCACACCGACCACGCCGCTGCTTACCCTCGAGCGTGTCTCGGCGGGTTATGGCCAGGCCCGCGTCCTTCACGATCTGAGCCTCTCGGCCATTCCCGGCCAGGTCGTCGGCATTCTCGGCACCAACGGCGCCGGCAAGACCACGCTCGCCCATGTCATCAGCCGCGCGCTGCCGGTCACCGCCGGTAAAATCCGTTTCGACGGCGACGACATCACCGATTGGCCCGCCCACGCCGTCGCGGCGCGCGGCATCGCCCACTGCATGGAGGGACGCCGGATCTTCGCTTCGCTCTCGGTCGAGGAGAATCTGCTGGTCGCGGCGCGCGACGTGGGCGCCGCAGATCGCAAACGGCGCCTCGAGCGGGTCTATGGGCTGTTTCCGATCCTGGCTGAGCGGCGCAACGCCGGCGGCACCTCCATGTCCGGCGGCCAGCAGCAGGCGCTGGCCATCGGCCGCGCGCTCATGGCAAAGCCGCGCCTCGTCATTTTCGACGAGATCAGCCTCGGCCTTGCGCCGGTCATGATGGACCGGCTCTACGAAGCGCTCGCCGCACTCAAGCGGGAGGGCCTGACGATGCTGGTCGTGGAGCAGGACGTGGAACGTGCCCTCGACATCGCCGATATCGCCCACATCATCAACAAGGGACGGATTACGCTTTCGGGGCCGGCCGCCACCGTACGCAACGATGAACGGCTGCGCCACCTGTATTTCGGCACCGAAGAATAACCGCAAGAGCGCGCATCAAGGAGAAGCCAGGTGAAGCGTATCGCGATCGAGGAAGCATTCGTCACGGCGGAAATCGCCAGCGAGTGGAAGAAGGTCCTTGCCCGGGCCGACGTCGAGCCGGGCTTTGCCAAGATGGGCGAAAGCATTCTCGCCGAGACGCCCGGCAACGCGCTCCTGCATTCGCGTCTGCTCGACATCGGCAAGGGACGCATTGCGCATATGGACGAGGTCGGCATCGATACGCAGGTGCTGTCGCTGACCTCGCCGGGCGTGCAAGTTTTTGGCTCCGAGCTCGCGACCCGTCTCGCCGCCGAGGCAAATGACGCCTTAGCGGCGGCGGTGCGCGCCGCACCTTCGCGCCTGGCGGGGCTCGGCGCGATCGCCCCGCAAGATCCTGAAGCCGCTGCGCGCGAGATCGAGCGAACCAAGACGCTTGGACTGTGCGGCTTGATCGTCAATTCCCACACCTTCGGCGAATATCTCGATGCCGACCGCTACACGCCGATCTTCGAAGCCATGGAGGGGACCGGGCTGCCGATGTACCTGCATCCGCGCGAGCCGGCACCGAGCCTAGTCAAACCCTTCCTCGACTATGGCCTTTATTTTGCCGGCTGGGGCTTTGCCGTGGAGACGGGCCTGCACGCCATGCGCCTGATCATGTCGGGCACGTTCGCCCGCTTCCCGAAGCTCAAGATCATTCTCGGGCATATGGGTGAGGGAATTCCGTTCTGGCTGCAACGGATCGACAACCGCTATTTGCTTCAGGTCAAGATCGGCGCTGTCACGAAACTACCCCGCCTGCCGAGCGAATATTTTCTCGACAATTTCCTCATCACGACGGCCGGGGTCACCTCCATGCCGGCGCTTCGGCTCAGCATCGATGTGCTTGGTCCCGAGCGCATCCTGTTCGCCGCCGACTACCCCTATGAAGACGACGTCGAGGCGGTGCGGTTTCTCGATGGCGCGACACTATCCGAGCAAGAGTTGACCCTCATCTCACATCAGAATGCCGAGCGATTGTTCGAACTTTTCTGATTGGAAGTGTCGCATCCATCTGGGTCTCCGCAGAACACTTTGACCAGACTGAGCGCGTCTCGGCGGGCGCGGAGAGATTGCCTCCAGGCGATTCCTCCGCGATTCCTTTCCGATCATGCCGTTCTTCCCGCCTGGTGCGGCGTTCACGGTGCTTCGCACTGGAAGCTCTCCGCCTTCGTGGCATCGCCGCCCCGGTAACGCGGATAGGCGGGATAGCGGCAGAGCGGCCGGGTCGACGTCACCGCGAAGGGAGCCTTGGTGTCCTGAAGCCCCGCTGCGAGATCGCCTGGCGCTTTGCCCCTTTCAACCCAATCCGTGAGCACCGCAAAAAGGTCGACCACTCCCGGCGCACCGCCACCCATATGATCGACGCCCGGCAGGACATAGAGACGAGAAAAGGAATCCGTATTCCCTGCCCCCATCTTTGTCTCCACCGACTTGTAGTAGTCGATGCCGGCATAGGGACTCTGGGCATAGTCGGCCATGTTCTCGAACATGATCAGCTTGGCTCCTCGTGCGGAGAAGGCCGACAGATCCGGATTGGTCGAGTCCATCAGGTTAGAGACTTCTTTCATGCGGTCGGCCAGCTTGGACGGGTCGAATTTCGTTGGATCGTAGTTCGGATCGCGCGCGAAGAAATATT
>JAFAUV010000211.1 GCA_019243075.1 Bradyrhizobium sp. | reverse complement strand
ACCGTCTCGCCGCCCTTCAGGCTGCAGAAATCCGCGGCCATATAGCCGGTCGGAAAGATATCCGAGAGGAAAAGGACCTGCTCGTCGCTGAGATGGCTCGGCAACTTGTAGGGGCCGGCATCGGCATAGGGCACGCGCATGTATTCGGCCTGTCCGCCGGCGAAGCCGCCCAGCAAATGCGAATAGCCGAACAGGCCGGCCGGTGAGTGTCCCCACAGCTTCTCGGCATCCTTGGCATTCGGGTTGGAGCGCTCGCAGCCGGACTGGAAGCCGTTCCTGCAGAAGAAACATTCGCCGCAGGAGATCGTGAACGGGACCACGACACGGTCGCCGACCTTCAAGGCCTTGTTGTCGGGGCCGACCTCGACGACCTCGCCCATGGTCTCATGGCCGAGCACGTCGCCTTTCTGCATCGTCGGCATGATACCGTCGAACAGATGCAGGTCGGAACCGCAGATCGCGCACGCGGTGACCTTGATGATGGCATCGCGGCCGTGCTGGATCTCGGGATCGGGCACCGTCTCGCAACGGATGTCGCCTTTGCCGTGCCAGGTGAGCGCTTTCATCGATGGTTCTCCGCGTGCCGCGTGATGCAGGAGACTAACGTAGGGATCGGGAGTGGTTCCTATTCGGCTCCGGACCAGCAAATAGGACAAATAGGAACGCGCGCCTGCGCCTGGGATTGAGGCGCCAGGCACAATGGCAGCAGCACACGCACGAGAAGGAGCGCCCCATGCCGATTTCCGAGAAGTTCGCGATCATCACCGGTTCATCAACGGGCATCGGCCTGGAGCTTGCCCGTTGCTGTGTCCACGAAGGATTCGACATTCTGGTCGCGGCCGATGAGCCCGAGATCGAACGCGCCGCCAGCGAGCTTCGCGCGGAGGGCGGCGGCGGGCAGGTCGAGGCCGTGCTGGCCGATCTGTCCACGACCGATGGTGTCGACAGACTCTACAGTGCGGCAAAGGGCCGCCCGGTCGATATATTGATGGCCAACGCCGGCCGCGGCCTCGGTCGGGCTTTTCTCGACCAGGAATTCGAGAAGGCTCGCGCCGTGATCGATACCAATATCACCGGCACCGTCTATCTGATCCACAGGATCGGCAACGACATGCGCCGCCGCAACTCCGCGCGCATCCTCATCACGGGCTCGATTGCCGGCTTCACGCCGGGAAGCTTCCAGGCGGTCTATAACGGCAGCAAGGCTTTTCTGAATTCCTTCTCATTCGCGCTGCGGGAGGAACTGCGCGGCAGCGAAGTGACCGTCACCTGCCTGATGCCGGGCGCAACCGAGACGGAGTTCTTCAAGCGCGCCGATATGATGGACACCAAGGTAGGTACCGAAGAAAAGGACGATGCCGCCAAGGTGGCGCGAGCCGGGTTCGATGCCATGATGCGCGGCGAAGGCGATATCGTCACCGGCCTGAAGAACAAGATCCAGTCGTCGGTCGCCAATGTGACGCCGGCGGGCGCGCTCGCCAAGCAACACCGCAACATGGCCGAACCCGGGACTGCCAAGCGCTAGCGTCACGGCTCCTTTGGATGCTCTATGGCGGCGGCATCTAGTCGGACTCGACCTGGCTCATCCGCGCATAGATCAGCGCGGCGAGCACCAGCGCAAGGGCCAATCCCGCCAGCAGCCACAGCAGATTTTCGCTCATCATGGGCTCAGCTCCGGTTCTGTCCGCGGTTCGCTTCCAGAGCGGCACCGGTGTTTTGAACGACAACGCGCAACCAAAGCTGGTGCACTTCGGAAGTAGGCGCTAGCTCTTACCGGGCAAGGCGTAGGCGCGGACGTAATCGCCGAGCTTGGTGCCGAAGGAGCCGTGTCCGCCGTCGACCGTAACGACATATTGCCGGCCGCCGGCCTCATAGGTCATCGGCGTCGACTGACCGCCGGCCGGAAGGCGATCTTCCCAGAGCAGCTTGCCGTCCTCGACGTCGAAGGCACGAATGTAGTCGTCCATGGTTCCGGTCAGAAAGGCCACTCCGCCGGCGGTGACGATGGGGCCGCCGAGCATGGGCACGCCGAGCTTGAACGGGAGCGGCAGCGGCGCTTCATCCCGGATCGTGCCGACGCGATGCTGCCAGATAATCCTGTTCGTCTTCAGGTCCAGCGCAGCGAGGCTCCCCCACGGCGGCGCCATGCAGGGGATATTGAGTGGCGAGAGAAACACGCCGAGATCGACGCCAAAAGGCGCGCCGTACATCGGTTGCACGCCGAGCTCGGTGCCCGGCGGGTGCGCGGCGTCGGGAGCGGCGGGATTGTCCTTGCCGCGCGGCACCAGCCGCGAGACGAAAGGCACGGATTGCGGATTGGCGATCGCGATCTGCCGATGCGGATCGACGGCGATGCCGCTCCATTCGAACATGCCGAAATCGCCGGGATAGACCAGCGTTCCCTGCTCGGAAGGGGGCGTGAAAGGTCCCTCATAGCGCAACCGCTTGAATTTGACCCGGCAGATCAACTGGTCGAACATCGTGCTGCCCCACATCTGCGCTTCCGTCAGCAACTGGCGTGGGCGGAAGCTGAGATCGGAGAAGGGCTGCGTCGGCGAGGTATGATCGCCGGGCGCGGGGCCTTGCGGCACCGGTCTTTCCGGCGCCGGGACCAGAAGATGTCCGTCGCGGCGGTCGAGCACGAAGATGTTGCCGGTTTTGGCAGGGACATAGATCGCAGGCACGACGCCATGCTCGCCGTGCAAGTCGACCAGGCTAGGCTGTGAGGGCATGTCCATGTCCCAGAGATCGTGATGCACGTTCTGGAACGACCAGCGCAGCTTGCCCGTCGCGATATCGAGCGCCACCAGCGCCGAGTCGTAGCGTTCCTCGTCCGGGGTGCGATTTCCGGCCCAAATGTCGGGCGAGCTCGAGCCCAACGGCTCGTAGACAAGGCCGAGCTTCTCGTCGACCGCTGCAACCGTCCATGAATTCGGCGAGCCGGCCGTGAAATGGTGGGTCGCGGACGGCATCTCGTTCGGATCGGGGTTGCCGGCATCGAACGCCCAGATCAGCCGCCCGGAATAGATGTCGAAACCGCGGATCGCCCCCGACGGCACGCGGTTCGAATAATTGTCGATCACCGCGCCGGCCACGATCAGGATTTTGTCGGTGACCACGGGCGGAGACGTGCCTTCATAGAATCCGGCGGTCTTGATCTCGTTGCCTTCCTTGAGATCGATCTGGCCGTGATCGCCGAAGCCATCGCAAGGCTTGCCGCTTTCCGCATCGAGCGCAAACAGCCTGCCGTCGTCGGTCGGCAGGAAGATCCGCCTCGCGCATTCGTTCGGCGCGGGCGTGCCGTCGGCGGCGACGGCGCCCGGCGCCGTCTGGTGATAGGCGACGCCGCGGCAGGTCATGTGCTGGAAAGTCTTGTCGTGCTGGATCTTCGGATCGAACTTCCAGCGCAGTTTTCCCGTCGCCGCTTCCAGCGCGAACACGATCTGATGCGGCGAGCAGGTGTAAAGCGTCTCGCCGATCTTCAGCGGCGTGGCCTCGTTGGTGAATTCGTCGGGATCGTCCGGCCCCTTGAGGTCGCCGGTTTCGAATTGCCAGGCGAGTTTGAGATCCTTCACATTGGTGTTGTCGATCTGCTTCAGATCGGAATAGCGGGTGCCGAAATCATCGCCGCCATAGGCCGTCCAGTCGACCGCGGCGGGCGCTCCGGCGATGTCGGTCACGGCATTCGCCTGCGGCAGCCGGCCGGCAATGTCGGAGCGGTCGGATCTCAAGGACAGGCCGAGCACGAAGGCGGAAGCCGCGAGCACCACGATGAGCGCACGCCGCGCGGAGCGCCAGCCAGGCGAAAGATGCGAGACGATGAATGGAAACAGCAGCCACACGCCGAGCGGAACGAGGATGTCGCCGCGCGGCGCCAGCGACCAGAAGTCAAGCCCGACTTCCCAGATGGCCCAGATCATGGTGCCGAGCAGCAGGGCTGCATAGAGCCAGATGGCCGCGGCACGGCGAATGGCAAGTAGCCAGCCGGTGACCAGAAGCGCGACACCGGCGATCAGATAATAGAGCGATCCGCCGAGCGCGGCGAGCCAGACGCCGCCGGCGAGGAGCGCCACGCCCATCAGCGAAAGCACGATCACGGTCAGCATCAGCAGAGGTGCGCGCGGATGTTTGAGAGCGTCGACCATCGTGCTCGGCTCCAGAAACGTGAAAACTCGTGGCCAGCAGGTTCTTGGGAACAGCCGATATTCACTATGGGAATACCGCCGATTCGCCGGTGAGCAACGCGTTGCCGGTCGGGAACGTTCCTCGATGTGTCGAACTCGCATCGATGGTCGCCGGCAAGGCAGCCGCAGGGAACGCGCAGGCCCCTCGCGGCTTGAATGGAGCAGATGGATTTGAACATGGCCGCTCTCGAAGAAACCGGATCGCGCAGCGCCCTGGCCGGGCTGCTTCGATCCTACGTCGCCGACCTGCGCGCATGGGCCGTCGGGCTCGCGGCGGGATATGGTGCCGCCGTCGCCATGTTGGCCGGTGGTATCGTGGCGCTGTTTGCGGCCGCCGCGGTCGGCATCACGGCGCTCTTCCGCCTCATCGAGCGGCATTATGGAACGGACATTGCCTTCGGCGCGATCGGCGGCGGGCTGCTCCTCCTCGCCATTGTCCTGGTTCTCGGCGGATGGGCAATGCTGCGAAGACGGGTACCGTCGCTGCCGCGGCCGCATCGTCAGGCAGCCGTCGCGAAGCGAATGGTCACGCCGGCGGCGCTGAGCACCTTTGCGCGGCTTGGCAAGGCTCAGGTCGAGAGGAATCCGGCGACGCAGCTATATGTCGGGCTCGCTGCGGCGATGCTGCTGTATTTGGCCGTGGGCTCGCGCCTGTCGCGGAAACGTCGACCACGAGGGTGAGCAGGCGAGTTGGACTCCGGCCGATTGAGCGGCGGGCCCCGCGCGAGCCAAGAAGCAACTCAGGAGAGTTTGAAGTCGGCGCCGGCGTCGGTAATTTCTTCCGGCTCGCCATGGCAGAAGCGGATTTCGAGGTGATCGTCGAGCGTTCTGTTGCCGTCCGGATCGGTTTCAACCAGGCCGGCGCGCTCTGCTGCTTCCCACGCTTCCTGCTCCGTCGCAAAGATGCGGGTCAATCGTTCCTCATCCTCGAACACCGCGTAGGCCATGTCCGCCTCCAGATTAAACCCCGCCGGCCATCGAGAGAGCTGACGCGGCTTTCGAGCTGATGTCTTCGGCCGGATCTCTCCTCGTGCGCGACCTGCTCGCGGGCTCAATTCGCGCATACGCGCGCTGTTCCTAATTTCAGCGCTCCGAACCCGAAGCGAGCGGCGCCCGGATAGGAACGACGATCGAGCTGAAACATTACGGTATTCGGCGAAGGAGCAAATCATGAGCAGGGAAAAGCCCACTGAGGATCCGCGCCAGAGGACGGACAAGAACTCTTTCAAGCAGAGCAGCGAGCCCTGGAAGCAGTCGGCGGAGCAGCAGCAGAATCCGAAAGGTGTGCCGAAGTCCGATCTGGAGAAATCGCAGGAATCCGACACTCATTAGGTGCCTCCATGTACTCGAAGATGTACCCGAAGCCGCCCTATCCGAGCCAGGCGCAGCCGATGCCCGGCACCACCTCGCAGATGAATCCGCGTCCCGACCACGGCGAGACCTCCTACAAGGGGTCGGGCCGGCTGAACGGCCGGAAAGCCGTCATCACCGGCGGCGACAGCGGCATTGGCCGGGCGGTGGCTATCGCCTTTGCGCGCGAAGGCGCCGATGTCCTGATCGCCTATTTGAATG
Organism: Bradyrhizobium sp.; assembly: GCA_019243075.1. Lineage (GTDB taxonomy): Bacteria > Pseudomonadota > Alphaproteobacteria > Rhizobiales > Xanthobacteraceae > Bradyrhizobium. Next base: position 4,071 of record JAFAUV010000211.1, on the reverse strand, counting down.
AGCATGACGATGCGCATGAGGTAAAGGAGCTTGTCCAGCGCGAGGGTCGAAAGGCGATCCTGCTGGCGGGAGACCTGCAAGAACCGGCGCATTGCCGTTTCGTGATCGATCATGCGGTCGAGGTTCTGGGCGGCATCGACATCCTGGTCAACAATGCCGCGCATCAGGCGACTTTCAAGGACATCACCGAAATCAGCGACGACGAGTGGCGCAAGACGTTCACGACGAACATCCATTCGATGTTCTATCTGGCCAAGGCGGCCGTGCCTCACATGAAACCGGGCAGCGCCATCATCAACACGGCGTCGGTCAATTCCGACATGCCCAACCCGATTCTGCTCGCCTATGCCACCACCAAGGGCGCGATCCAGAATTTCACCGGCGGGCTTGCGCAGATGTTGGCGCCAAAGGGCATACGGGTCAACGCGGTCGCGCCGGGGCCGATCTGGACGCCCTTGATTCCCTCGACGATGCCAAAGGAGACGGTCGAACGTTTCGGAGAGCAAGTCCCGATGAAGCGCGCCGGGCAGCCGGCGGAGCTCGCAACGGCCTATGTGATGCTCGCCGACCCGCTCTCGAGCTACACGTCGGGAACGACCGTGGCCGTCACCGGCGGCAAGCCCTTCATCTAGCAAGGCCCTTCATTTGAAGCAGCAGCGGCCGGGCCAGCGGCGGTACCGCTGCCTCTTCATCGGTCGTTGCACGGCCGTCTTTGCACGGCTTTCCGAACGGCGATCACACGCGCGGGACCGATGGCCGCTCCCAGGTGCCGCGACGCCGATGGAATCGGTTGGCGTGCAGCATCCAATCCGACAGCGGCATGCCGTCACGGTGGCGACCGCCGGCTTCTGCGGCGGCCCAGGCTGCAATGGCGCCGAGCAGCAGCGCCGTGGCTAGCGAAAACGCCAGGACGATGGTGGCGGCGCGTGTTCGCGAGATCGCGGTGCGGGACTCGCCGATTACCGTATCGACGCGGCGGTCGGCATCGGCGCCCGAAAGCCCGGTTGTTGCCGTGACGAGCTGCACCAGATAGGCGCGGTCGTCGCCGCTGACCCCGCTGTGGCTCGACGATGTCATGAGGATGCGCCCCGCTTCGGCCCGCAGCGGCGCAAGGTCGAGATTGGGCGGTCGCCGCGCCGACCGGAACAGATGATCGAGCTCGTAACTGAGCACCGACGGCTCGCTCGGCGATGCGGGCTGGGTCAGGCTGGTCGGCCTGCTCAGACTGCTTGCGACGAGCGCAGCCAGCGCGGTGCCGAGGATGACGGCAAGAGCCCAGGAGGCGATCCCGTGGAAGCCATCCCGCTTCTCCACATCGTCCGTGACGGTCGCGGCATAGGGCGAGCGGACGCGCCCGGCGAAATACCCGCCGCAGCCGAAGCTGATCAGCGCCTGCAGGATCAGGTAAAGGCCCGAAAGCACCCACAGCGCGATGGAAGCGTCGCGCCAGGTCGGCGCGGTCGAGCTGACGCCGAGGCCGACGCTGGTGGCGAAGGTGATCATGATCGACGACACGGCGCAGGCGATAAACGCTCCCGCCACGATCGGCGTCCATTGCAGACTCCACGCGCCATCGGCCGGCCGCTCGGCCGCCGCTTCAACCTCCAGCGTCTCGATGCTCATGGCCGCGCGTCCTAGCGAAGGCCAAAGAACGAAAGAATGGCCATGATGATCACGATCAGCCCAACGAGATAGATCAACCCGTCCATGGTGTCCTCCTCCATGTTGCGCCCCGGATAAGCGCGGCGAGAGACGAAGGTTCCTGTCGGCGGAGCGGCACTTCCAGCCGCGCGATCCGGCCTGCCGATCCCGGCATCGCAACACACCACCACGCGGCTGGAGCCCAATAGGAACTTTCACGCGCACCGCGCGCTGCTGCGAGGCGGGACACGGGATCCGGCGATTTGGCGATGTCTTGTTGGAGGTCTGTTGAGTTCTGCGGTGGGAAAGCGAGAGAGTTGGCGGCGCACACTTGGCCTGGGCATGGTGACGGGCGCCGCCGACGACGATTGTTCCGCCATCGGCACCTACGCGAGTGCAGGCGCGCAATTCGGGCTCGGCTTTCTCTGGACGGCGCCGCTCACCTTTCCGATGATGTTTGCCGTCGTCTATCTCTCGTCCAAGCTTGGGCTGGTGACCGGCAGAGGGCTGATCAGCGTCGTCGCCGAGCGCTATCCAAAATGGGTGCTGTGGCCGATGCTGATCGGCGTGCTTGCCGGCAATACCATCGAGGCGGGCGCGGACATCGCCGGAATGGCCGCGAGTCTGAACATCTTCGTTCCAGTGCCGCCGTTTCTGACGGCGATTGCGGTCGCCGTGACCATTCTTCTGTTCCAGCTGTTCGCCTCCTATACCTTCATCCGCAATATCTTTCGTTGGCTGGCGCTCTCGCTGTTCGCCTATATTGGCTCCGCGATTCTGGCGAGGCCCGGCCCGTTCGAAGTGCTGCGAGGCACTCTCGTGCCACACATCGAAATGTCGAAGGACTTTCTTTCGATTCTCGTTGCGGTGATCGGCACGACGCTGTCTGCCTATCTCTATACCTGGCAGTCCAATGTCGAGGTCGAAGAGAAGAGGGCGGAAGGCAAGACCAAATTGTCCGAGCGGCAGGGCGCCAGCGAGGATGACCTCAGGCGATCGCAACGCGACATCGTGGTCGGAATGGCCTTCTCGAACATCGTCATGTACTTCATCATTCTGTCGACCGGAGCGACGCTGCACAAGACCGGTCACACCGACATCGACAATGCGGCCCAGGCAGCGCAGGCGCTGCGGCCGCTGGCTGGAAGCGCGGCGGAGTTTCTGTTTGCGATTGGCGTGGTCGCTGTCGGCTTCCTGGCCGTTCCGGTCATGACGACGGGCGCGGCCTACGATCTTGCCCAGGCGCTGGGCTGGCGGAGCAGCCTGCACGCGCACCCCAGGCAGGCGAAGGCGTTCTACGGGCTGATCGCGGGCTTCACGCTGCTGGCGGTGCTGCTCAACGGTCTCGGCTTCAATCCGATGAAGGCACTGGTATATGCGGGAATTGTGCAGGGCTTTTCGACTCCGCCGCTGATGCTGTTCATCGTCCTCATGACGAGCGACCGGCGCCTCATGGGAGACAAGGTGAACAGCTTCTGGCTCAATGTCCTGAGCTGGCTGACGGTTGCCGCGATCTTCGCAGCGACGATCGGATTGGTTGCAAGCTGGTTCTTGTAAAGGCCCCGAGATGGTCGCGGGTTTCCGTCGCGGAAGGCTCTGGCGGTTCAGCTCGATCTTTCGCGGCGCTCAGGATAGCGCGGTACCCGATACCGGTCGCGCCGACGCGGCGTATGGCGATTCTTTCGCGATCGTTAACATAGGTGACGGCGTCGGCGCCGGGGCGCCATTATGTTCGAGGCACAGTCTGGGGGAGATCGTCATGCCTGATGCCCAAACCGCCGCGATGCTCCGCGCCGTTCTGGAAGAGCTCTGCGTCAGTATTTCACCGTTCGACGCGCATACCCGCACCAATGTCGCCTCGAAACTGCTTGAGACCATCAGGAATGGCCGGTCTTCGCTCGACGATCTCAAGAACGCCGGCAGGCAGGCGTTATATGCGCCGCCCACGATGTGGCGCTGAAGCGCGACGACTTCAACGCGCCCTCGGCAGCCCTGATCGCCAGCCCTCGGCATGCGAGCCCTTGCGTGCGCGCGGGGATGCGGGCAGGTGCCGCCATATCCTCCACGCCGCGACCGAGATCAGGCACCAGGCCACGAGCGCCGCAGCGAAGGCTGCCGCAGGATACCGCTCGGCCAGTCCGGCAAAAGTCAGCGCGAAGCCCAGCATGCCGATACTTCCCAGCGCCGCGCCGGCGGCGTCGAGCGCGGCGGCCTGCTGACCGCGCCTGCGACCGTGCACGCCGGCCTCGCGTTTGCGGCGCTCCTCGTGTCCTTCGATCAGCGTGGCGCTGGCGCAGAAAATCGCAGGCAGCGCGAGAAAGAGACCGCCGACCGAAGCTCCGAAGCGGCTGCTGATCATTCCGGTGAATGCGGTTGCCGCTCCGCCGAGGACGAAGCGCACGAGATATTCGTACCACTTTCCGTCCTTGA
>JAFAUV010000150.1 GCA_019243075.1 Bradyrhizobium sp. | reverse complement strand
TAAAACGCCAGGGAAAGCGATCGCGCGGGGCATGACCGCGGAGGCGGAGTTTGACAATCAAATTCGTTGCTAGTCTTCTTGCCTCCAATTGAACGAAAAGAAAAGCGAGGGCGCCCATGGACGAACAGCTTTCCTCCGACTGGCTTGGCCTGGCCGGCCGCGTCTGCGTGGTGACGGGCGGGGGCGGCGGGATCGGCCGCGCCGTCGCCGTCAATCTGGCGAAGGCCGGCGCGATTGTCGCCGCGATCGACCGCGACGAGCAGGGACTCGAAAACACGCGCACGGAATTGCCGGGCAACCGCCATGTGGTCGCGTCCTGCGACGTCACCAGCGCGGACAGCATTGCGCAGGCCGCGCAGACCATCGCCAGGGCGCTCGGCCCCTGCCAGGTGCTGGTCAATGCGGCCGCGATCCTGCGGCCGGGGACGCTGGATACGTTGAGTCTCGCCGAATGGAATTTGGTGCTGTCGGTCAATCTCACCGGCTATTTCCTCTGCGCCCAGACCTTCGGGGCACAGATGCGAAAAGCTGGACGCGGCAGTCTCGTCCATGTCGCTTCCATTGCCGGCAGCAACGCGCAGGGCAAGAGCGGCGCCTACAGCGTCAGCAAGGCCGGTGTCATCATGCTGTCGCGGCAGCTTGCGAGCGAATGGGGGCCGGAAGGCGTCCGCAGCAATGTCGTCAGTCCCGGCATGGTGATCACGCCGATGAGCCAGGCCTTCTACGACGCGCCCGGCGTGACCGAGCGTCGTTCCGCGGTGACGCCGATGCGCCGCATCGCCATGCCGCAGGACATCGCCGATGCCGTGACATTCCTCGCCAGCGACCGTGCGTCCTATATCAATGGCGACGAGATCGTCGTCGACGGCGGTTTTACGCGGACGATCATGAACCTGGTGCCGCGGCCGGGGCATGATTGATCTCGGCTGCGGAGTGTCAGGTCATCGGGCATGTCAGTCGAACAGGCTCGAGACCGATTCTTCTGCCGCGGTGCGGGCGATCGCCTCCGAGATCAGGCCGGCGATCGAGAGCGTGCGGATATTGGCGGCCTTGCGCACGGCTTCGGTGGGCTGGATCGAGTCGGTGATGACCAGCTCCTTCAGCCGGGATGTGGTGATGCGGGTCACCGCGCCGCCGGAGAGCACGCCATGGCTGATATAGGCGTAGACCTCCTTGGCGCCGTTGGCGAGCAGCGCATCGGCCGCGTTCACCAGCGTGCCGCCGGAATCGACGATGTCGTCGATCAGGATACAGGTATGGCCGGCGACCTCGCCGATCACGTTCATCACCTCGGATTCGCCGGCACGCTCGCGACGCTTGTCGATGATGGCGAGCGGGGTGTTGATGCGCTTGGCAAGCCCGCGGGCGCGGACCACGCCGCCGACGTCGGGCGACACCACGATCACCTTGGTTAGGTCGAAATTCTCGCGGATATCGCGCACCATCACCGGCGAGGCGAACAGGTTGTCGGTCGGGATGTCGAAGAAGCCCTGGATCTGCAGGGCATGCAGGTCGAGTGTCATGACGCGGTCGACGCCGGCCTGGGTGATCAGATTGGCGACGAGCTTGGCCGAGATCGGCGTGCGGGAGCCGGATTTCCGGTCCTGCCGCGCATAGCCGAAATAGGGGATGACGGCCGTGATGCGGCGCGCGGACGAGCGGCGCAGCGCATCGGTGATGATCAGGAGCTCCATCAGGTGGTCGTTGGCCGGAAACGACGTCGACTGCAGGATGAAGGCGTCCGAGCCGCGGACGTTTTCCTGGATTTCGACGAAAATCTCCATGTCGGCGAAGCGCCGGACCACGGCCTTGGTCAGCGGCAGGCCGAGTCCGTCCGCGATCGCCTGGGAGAGGGTGGGGTTGGAATTGCCAGCCACCAGCTTGATGGAGCCGTTCTTGGCCGACATCGAGGCTTCTCCCCGGACGTTGCTGGAGACCTTGTTCAGCATATCGGGTTTCCCTGGAACCGGCCAATTCAACGAGCGAGGGAATATCAGGCCGTCACCGCCGCTGGCAACCCGGGAGGGGCGTTTTCCCGGGCAAAAATGGCTGCCGTTTCCGGGATTTGACTAATGGTCGGTGTAGCCCGGGCGGCGATTGGCTGGTTGAAGTGACGTCCCGCAACGTGATTTTAGCCAGGTCGCGTGCACCGTCCACAATGCGAACGATTTGTACGTCGTTTGGTCGATGCGGTATAGCGCCAGCCATCGCTCGATGACAAGTACACGGCCTCGGGTGCAATGTCGGGACGCGCAGACCCGAGTCGGGGGAACGTTGCCAGACGGCCGCAGCTCGCCTCTATCCGCTCCAGAGCGCGGTCGGCGGAAGTCTGACTTTCGGCAGCGATATAAAGCCAGATGTCGATGAGATCGGCGCGAGCCTGATGGGTATAGCGAACCTGCGCCACTATTTGGTCGGTTTGCTGAGCCTGTTGCGAGCGTCAGCTTTGACAGCAGCCAAGTTCAATTTGCCGGCATCGCCACTGTCGATGCCGGCTTGATAGGCCTCGCGCAGCCATTGCAGTTTCGCGGCTTCGACCTGCTCGTGTCGTTCCATCAGGCGCAGAGCTTCCCGGCCCACCTCGCTGGCGGAGGTGTAGCGGCCGCTTGAAACCTTGGCATTCACGAACTCGCCGAGCTCGTCGGTCAGCGAGACATTCATGTTCATGACGCTGTTCCTCCGCTCCATCCTAAATGAGGCCAGCAAGCTTTGGCAATATTGGGCAATGTAAGGCGACAAGGATCGCCAAGGGGCAGGAGCAGGAAGCGCTTATCGGTCGCTGAAACCAAGCGCGGGGACTGCGCCCGGCGCCTCGTTGCTCGCGACCGCGGGACCGCGGCGTCTGGCGGGGGCAGGCGCGGGCGGCGGCGTGTCGGCGGGAGCGCCATTGATCATGCCGGAGAGGCCGCTCAGGCCGGCTTGCGCGATCTTGCGCAGCACCAGATCGTCGGCGGCGGCCCAGGCGTCACGGGTCGCGTCGCGGCCGACCTTGCCGGCGGGCTCTTCACCGGACAGGCGCAGGGCACGCTGCTGATCGCGGTCATAGACGTCCCAGACCCAGGCGATCACGCTGCGGCCGTGATCGACCTGCGCGGAGAGATAGGCGCGCACGCGATAGGCGGCGGACGTCTCGCGGGAAACAATCGCAAGGCTGCGCAGCTGGGTCTCGCTGTCGAGCACGCTGACCATGCGGTCGAACACCTGCGGCGGCGGACCGTCGATCGATTCAAAGGTGATGGTCGGTCCCGCGCCGTCGGTCGCCATCGCGAAGGCGCCGGACGTTGCCGCTCCGCCACCAGCGCATCCGCCAAGCGCGCCGGCCGCGGCAAGGCACAAGGCGACAGCGCCGGCGCGCAACAGCGCCCGGCGGGCCCGGCTGGAAGTGTTCGACGCATCCCTCATTGTTGCTTCCCGCGATATCGCCAAAATGGCTCAGCGTCTAGAGCCGGCCGAACACAGCAGCGGGATGAAATCGGACCGAAGCGGCCACACGATCGGCGCGAAGTTGCGCCGATTGCGCCGCTATTCATGTTTCCAGCGCGATGGCGTGGACATGCCGGCCGTAATCCGGCTCCTGGCGATGCACCGAGCGGCGGTAGCTGAAGAAGCGCTCGTCGGAATAGGTATCGACGCCGAGATCATCGATCATCAAGACGCCGGCATTTTCCAGCCGCATGCGGATGAATCCGGCGAGATCGAACATGCAGTGCCGGTCGCGCTCGCCCGGCAAGAAGAACATCGCGTTCCCGGCGTCCGCCTCGATGAAGCGTTCGACGAACTCGGCTCCGACTTCATAGCTCGGCTGCCGGATCAGGGGGCCGATCGCGGCGACCATGCGGCTGCGGTCGGCGCCCAGCTTCTCCATCTCGGCGACAGTTGCTTCCAGAACGCCCGTCAGCGCGCCCTTCCAGCCGGCGTGGGCCGCGCCGATCACGCGCGCCTTGGGGTCGGCGAACAGGATCGGCCCGCAATCGGCGGTGGTGACGCTGATGGCAAGGCCCTCGTTCCGCGTCACGACGGCGTCCGCCTTCGGCCGCGCGGCATCCTCCCACGGGCCGGTTGCGACCACCGCATCCGGGGAATGAATCTGGTGTGCGCCGATCAAATGCGTAAGCGCCACGCCCATCCGCTCCGCCATGCGGCGGCGGTTCTCCGCGACATGCGCGGGATCATCGTGTGAGCCGAGGCCGCCATTGAGCCCGGCATAGATGCCGTCGGAGACGCCGCCGTCGCGGGTGAAGAAGGCGTGGCGCAGCCCGGGAATGGCTGAAAGCAGGGGCGAGACAAGCATCAGGAGGCTCCGGCACTCTCGCGTTCGTCGCCCAGGCCCGGCAGCGCCGCAAGCCCCTGCTCCGAGACGCCGAGCACCTTGAACAGCGATCCCATGCCGCCGCGGCCGGTGCTCGTCAGCCGTTTCAGCGCGCCCGAAATGTCTTCGGAGACCTCGTGCGAGGCTTTCGCCATCAGCGCCACGGCGCGGGTCTCGATGCCGAGGCGCTTGAGGAATTCGCCCTGGGTGACTGGGCCATGCACGCGGGCGCCGATGCCCTCGGCGGCGCGCGCCAGCGCCTGGAAGTCGACATGCGCGGTGACGTCGGCCTGTCCGGGCGCCTCCAACGGATCGGCGAAGCTGTGGCGGGCGATTGCCTGAAAGGTATCGCCGGCATCGCTACGCGCATGACCGTAATCGATGATCAGCGCCGCTCCACCCTGGTCGCGCACGCGGCTTGCGATCTTCATGATTTCGGCATCGGGGCGCCATTCGAACACCGCACCGGGAGGAGCTGCGCGCACCAGAGGCGGCAGCAGCACGTCGAAGCGCGGAATCGGGTCGCGGGCCGCGCCAAACACCAGCTTGCCGTTGGCGTCGAGATCGACCACGCGCTCGTGCCAGCCGTTCTGTTGCTTCACCGCCTGACGAATCGGCAGCACGTCGAAATATTCATTGGCGAAGATGATGCTGAGCCCGTCGGGCACCTGCTCGATGCGATCATGCCAGGACACGTTGCGGATGCCCGAAAGCGCGGCCTGCTGCTTCTGGCGCAGCACCGGATTGATCTCGACCAGATCCACGCTCAGCGCCTGATAGAGCGGCGGCAGCACGCGCATGGCGCGCAAGGCGTCCGCGATCATGGTGCCGCGCCCCGGTCCGAGCTCGATCAGGCGCAGGAGCGGCGGCGAGCCGAGCGTCTTCCAGATCGAGGCCGCCCACAGCCCGAGCAGTTCGCCGAACATCTGGCTGACTTCCGGCGCGGTGGTGAAATCACCCTCGCGCCCGAGCGGGTCGCGCGACAGGTAATAGCCATGCTCCGGATGCATCAGGCACAGCTCCATGTAACGCCAGACCGGCATCGGGCCTGACGACTTGATGAGCTTCCTGATCTCCGACCGCAGCGGCGAAAATTCGGTCACAGCCTGCTTTGCACTGAACTAGCTATTTTCCGGCGCCTGATTCGCTTGTTTGTGGCGGCAGGCTCTTACAATAAGGATTATGCCCGCGATTGCCATCGGCAGCGACAACAGCATGCCCATGGTGAGACCGCCCCACAAAAAGCCGAGCTGCGGGTCGGGCTCGCGGAAATGCTCGCCCGTGATGCGGGCGAATGCATAAAGGGTGATGAAGCTGCCGAGGATCAGCCCGGGGCGTTTCAACGCGCCGAAGCGGATCATCACCGCGAGCACGATGAACAGCAGGATTCCCTCGAGGCCGGCCTCATAGAGCTGGCTCGGATGGCGCGGCAGTGGCCCGCCGGTGGGAAAGATCATGGCCCATGGCAGATCGGGATCGGCTGGCCGCCCCCACAGCTCGCCATTGATGAAATTGGCGATGCGTCCGAGGAAAAGGCCGATCGGCCCCACTGCGGTGGTGATGTCGCCGAGCGAGAGGATCGAAATCCGGTTCCTGTGCGCAAACCACATCACCGCGACCACGCAGCCCATGAAGCCGCCGTGGAAGGACATGCCGCCTTTCCATAACTCGAAAATCTCCGATGGATGCTCGACGAAGAAGGGCAGATTGTAGAACAGCACATAGCCGGTGCGGCCGCCGAGAATGATGCCGAGCGTGATCCAGAGGATGAAGTCGTCGAGTTGGGTGAGCGAGATCGGCGAAGGCCCGCCCCAGAGCCTCTCGTTCTTGATGAGCGAGCGGGCATAGAGCCAGCCGAACACGATGCCGCCGATATAGGCGAGCGCGTACCAGCGAATGGCGAACGGCCCGAACGAGATGGCGACGGGATCGAACACCGGGAATCTGATCAAGAGTGGAAGCATCAAGCCGCTTTTAGAGGAGGTTGCGCCGGTAGAGCGCATGCAGCCGCTCCCAGTGCCGCTCGGCAGCGTCGCGGTCATAGACCGGGCGCTTCGGAAAGGCAAAGCCGTGATGCGTGCCGGGATAGATCTCGACCTCGTTCCTGGTTCCCTTCATGCCGTCGCGCACCTTGTCGATGATCTCCCGCGGCGCATAGATGTCGGTCTCGGCGCAGGCGAAGTAAAGTTCGGCCCTGGTCTTGGAGGCGGCGAGATGCGGGCTGTCCGCCTGGTCGGTCGCCAGATGCGTGCCGTAGATCGAGGCCGCCGCCTTGACCCGATCGGGAAAATGCGTGGCCGCGTTGACGGCATAGCGTCCGCTCATGCAATAGCCCACGGCGCCGATGATCCGCGTGTTGGCGGCCTTCTGCGTCTCGGCATAGGCG
>JAFAUV010000131.1 GCA_019243075.1 Bradyrhizobium sp. | reverse complement strand
GTCTACGCCAAGACCGATCCGGAAGCCGGGCCGCGCGGCATGACCGCCTTCATCGTCGAGAAGGGCATGAAGGGCTTCTCCACCGCGCAGAAGCTCGACAAGCTCGGCATGCGCGGGTCGAATACCTGCGAGCTGGTGTTCGAGGATTGCGAGGTGCCGGAGGAGAACGTGCTCGGCGAGGTCGGTCGCGGCGTCAACGTGCTGATGTCCGGCCTCGACTATGAGCGCGCGGTGCTCGCCGCCGGCCCGCTCGGCATCATGCAGGCCTGCCTGGATGCGGTGCTGCCCTACGTGCATGAGCGCAAGCAGTTCGGCCAGCCGATCGGCACCTTCCAGCTGGTGCAGGGCAAGCTCGCCGACATGTACACGACCATGAACGCCTCGCGCGCCTATGTCTACGCGGTGGCGAAGGCCTGCGACCGCGGCGAGACCACGCGCGAGGATGCCGCCGGCGCGATCCTCTATGCCGCCGAAAAGGCCACCCAATGCGCGCTCGACGCGATCCAGCTCCTCGGCGGCAATGGCTATATCAACGACTATCCCACCGGCCGCCTGTTGCGCGACGCCAAGCTCTATGAGATCGGCGCCGGCACCAGCGAAATCCGCCGCATGCTGATCGGGCGCGAATTGTTCGAGAAATCGGTCTAATTTTATTCGGCGGCGTGCGCCGGCGGCGCGTCGTCGGGCTTGACATTCCACACCGCCTGTATGGCGGTGAGGGCCTCGGCGATCAGCGGCTCGTGGCGCCGCGAGGCAAGGCAGGCAAAGCTCAAATCGCAGGCCAGCGACACCTTGTCTGCGACGACGAAGTTGCGCTTGCGGGAGCCGACCACGCGCTCGATGACGCTGTCGCGGGCAAGGCTGAGACAGACGCCGGATTCGACGAAATCGATCATCTGCTCTTCACGGTCGGTGAAGCCGACGCGTTTCGGGAGCGGACCGAAGCTGCGGAAGATGTCATCGAGCAAGCGGCGATGGGCCGAACGCTGCGGGGTCGCAAGCCAGGGCAGGCCGGCGAGGTCCTGCCAGTCCTTGCCCATCACGCGCTCGCTCCATTCCAGGGGCGCGATGACGCGATAGATATAGCTGGCCAGCGGCGTGAGGCGGATCTTGCCGTCGTCGAGGCTGCGCTCGACCGGGCTCCAGCCGGTTTCCGGCGTCGCAGCCACATAAAATCCGACGTCGAGCTCGGCCCGGCCGACCTGGGCGACCACATCGTCGCTCATGCCGGAACGGAGGAACACTTCGGTTTGCGACGATCCCGTGGTCAGACTGCGGACGAAAGCCCCGAGGCGGATGAATTCGGGATCGAGGACGGTGCCGACGCGCAATGTGCGACGCTGGGTTTGCTTCAGCGACGAGGCGGCCGTGCCAAAATCCTGCGCCGCGGTCACCGCCTTGTGAGCGAGCGGCAAGAGCGCGGCACCAGCCTCGGTCAGCGTGAAACCGCCGGGGGTTCGATTGAAGAGCTGCAGGCCCGTGCTCTCTTCCAGCCCCTTCAGCTGCAGGCTCACGGCAGGCTGGGTCAGATGCAGCAAGGATGCAGCCCTGGATACGGTGCCTTCACGCGCGACCATGATGAAGCAGCGCAGGGCCTGGGTACGGGGCAGTTCGCTCATTTGAAAAGCTTATATAATATTCCCGGGGATGCAGGGGATGTGAATCACTCCCCTAAGTAACAAATAAATGAAGTTGAAACTTGTCGTTGCTTGCCAGCGATAGTTGAGTCGTCTCGCTCCTGGGCTTTCTTTTGCGCCGCTGGACCGAGAAACCGATTGTTGGGGCCCCTTCGCCGAGGAGCCAGTCTTTTGGTTCGGAAAATTTCGACCGTCTTATTTACCGCGCTCATGGCGTGCCGGGTGGAGCGAGTGCATCCGGAGCGTCGGATCAAGCGGGCCATAGGGGTGGACTATTCCGACAGATTATTGGTCTTCCTGACCCACGCCTTCACATCCGCCAGCGCATCCGGCAGCACCGCCTTGACCTCCTCCACCGTCATTCCGGGCCGGATGCGCGGATCGTAGAGCAGATTGAGAATGTACTGGTCGTAGACATCGAAGAAGCCCATGGAGACCTCGTCGTTGAACATGGTCCAGGGCACCGTGCTGGTGTCGTTGATCGGCCCGAGCGCCTGCAGCAGCTCCTCATAGGCGCAATCGAAAAAAACGAAATCGCCATTGTCGACGGTAAGGATCACGTCGGAATGGGTGATCTCGTAGTTCTCGTTCTTGCGGAAGCCGGACAGGCATTGCGGGTCGAGCGAGGTCTTGATCTCCTTGGCGCGATCGTGGCCATAATCTTTCGCGATGGTGCGGTAGAGCTCGCGGTCGCGCACGAGCTGCACGGTGATATTGGCGTCCTCCGGCCTGTCGACCATGACGATGTCGAGATGCTGGACGTGCTCGCCGATGTCGGCGACGACCCTGGCGAGCTGCGCCTTGCGGTCGGCGCGGTTGCCGCCGGCGAACACGCGCACGGGCCCGTCATATCTGCGGATCCGATCGACTCGGCCGGCGAGCTGGAATTCCGCGCCAAAGCTCGTCTTGAAAAATCCCTCGATGATCTCTGCGTCGCTGAAGCTCTTCTTTTCCACGCGCTGGCGCGCGGCAATGGCCGGGATTTCCGATGATGCCGGCAGCGGCCATAGCAGCGCAGCCAGCGAAATCGCAGCCAGCCCATGCAGCCAACGGAAGCGGAGAACGTCCATCATGATGCGACGCTGCCGCAACCAGCCTGACCACGCAAGGTGCCGGCGGTCAGGCGCGATGCGTGCTCAATTCTTTACCACCACGGTGGCGCCGACGCGCACGCGGCTATAGAGGTCGATCACATCGTCATTGGTCATGCGGAAGCAGCCCGAAGACACCGCCTGTCCGATCGTCTCGGGCTCGTTGGAGCCGTGAATGCGGTAAAGCGTCGAGCCGAGGTAGAGGGCGCGGGCGCCGAGTGGGTTGTCGATGCCGCCCGCCATGTGGCCGGGCAGATCGGGGCGCCGGCGGCGCATCTGCGAGGGCGGGCTCCAGCCCGGCCATTCTTTCTTGGCGCTGACGCGATGCACGCCGCTCCAGCGAAAACCGTCGCGGCCGACTCCGATGCCGTAACGGATCGCCGTGCCGTCCGGTTGGACCAGGTAGAGCCGCCGCTCGGCGGTATTCACGACAATGGTGCCCGGGGCGTAGTTGCTGGGATAGTTGACGGTGGTGCGGGGGATCGGGCTGGCGCCGGTGCCATAGAAATTCGGCCCGCCGGCCATGATGTCTTCGCGGGAATCGAAAAAGCCTTGCGCCCGCGCATGATCCGTCCCCGCCATGAGCGCCGCGGCGGCAACCAATGCGACAAAGCCCCGTGTCATTTTCTCCCTCGTGAAAAAGCCATCGTCCCGAACACTGGCCGCCTGGAAACGCTTTCGCAAGCCGCGGCATCCACTTTTTACGGCTATCGGATGTCGCGGTTAAGAAGCCCTGCATCCCGTCGATGGAACAATGCGTCAGTCCCCTTTGACGAACGGTCGGAACAATGGTTGATCTGCCTGTCGCCAAAACAGCCTCGCGAACGGGAGCGAAATGATGAACGGTGCGGAAAGTCTGGTGCGGACCCTGGTCGCGGGCGGTGTTAACGTCTGCTTCGCCAATCCCGGCACCTCGGAGATGCATTTCGTCGCCGCACTCGACCGCGTCGAGGGGATGCGGTGCGTGCTCGGGCTGTTCGAGGGCGTGGTGACGGGGGCGGCGGACGGCTATTACCGCATGAAGGGCACGCCGGCCTCGACGCTGCTCCATCTTGGTCCCGGCCTCGCCAACGGCTTGGCCAATCTGCACAACGCCAAGAAGGCGCATTCCGGCATTGTCAATATTGTCGGCCAGCACGCGACCTACCACGTCAAGCTCAATGCGCCGTTGACGTCCGACATCGAAGGGCTGGCGCGGCCGATGTCGGAATGGGTGCGGACCTCGCCGAATGCCAAATCGATCGCCGCGGACGGCGCCGCGGCGATTGCCGCCGCCAAAAGTTCGCCGCCACAGATCGCGACGCTGATCCTGCCCGCCGATACCGCCTGGAACGAGGCCGCCGGCATCGCGCAGGTCGCGGCGGAAAAGCAGCAGCCCGGCTTCTCCACCGCCGCGGTCGAGAAGGCGGCCGAGGTGCTGCACTCGGGCGGCGAGACCACTCTGCTGCTGGTCACCGGCGGCGCGCTCACCGAGAAGGCGCTGGCGCTGGCGCAACAGATCGCGGGCAAGACCGGCTGCAAGGTGATGGGCCAGACCTATCACCCGCGCATGGCGCGCGGCCGCGGCCGCTTCTCGATCGACCGCATTCCCTATGTGATCGAGTCCGCGCTGCCGATCCTGAAGAACTTCAAGAACATCCTGCTCGTCGAAGCCAACGACCCCGTTGCCTTCTTCGCCTATCCGAACAAGCCGAGCATGCTCAAGCCCGAAGGCTGCGAGGTCCATCGCTTGACCGCCTGGGGCGAGAATTCGGTCGCGGCGCTGGAAGCGCTGGCCGATTCGCTCGGCGCCAAGCCAGCCGATGTGAAGCCGCAAAAACTTACCGAATTGAACAGGCCGACCGGCCCCCTCAACCACGCCTCGATCGCGCAGGCGATAGCCTGCGCAATTCCGGAAAACGCCATCATCGTCGATGAATCCATCACCACCGGCCGCGGCTTCTTCCCGCCGACGGCGGCCGCTGCGCCGCATGACTGGCTGCAGAACATGGGCGGCTCGATCGGCTTCTCCACGCCGGTCGCGACCGGTGCCGCGGTCGCCTGCCCCGACCGCAAAGTGATCTGCATGGTCGGCGACGGCAGCGCGATGTACACCATCCAGTCCCTGTGGACGCAGGCCCGGGAGGGGTTGAACGTGGTCACCATCGTGTTCGCCAATCGCATCTACCAGATCCTGCGGGGCGAGTTCGACGGCGTCGGCGCCGGCGAGCCCGGCCAGCGCGCCCAGGACATGCTGAAGATCGATCGGCCCACGCTCGACTTTGTTGCGCTTGCCAAGGGCATGGGCGTCGAGGGGCGCGCGGTCACCACCGCCGACGAGTTCAACAAGGCGCTGGCGGAAGCCCTCGCGGCCCAGGGACCGCGGCTGATCGAAGTGCAGTTTTAAGGAAATACAAGCGCAACTGGCGCGGTTGTGTCGTCGGACAGCTTTTCGTTATGTTCAGCTCGGAGGCTGCAGCATGCAGACGGAGCTGAACAGGCTGATCGCCGCGCTGCAGGAGTTTTATGCGCGCGAGACCTATATCCTCGAGCGCGATCTTGGCGAGCGCGCGCTGACGCATCGACTTGCGGTGCTGGTGGAATTGCACTTTCCGGGCTGGGAGGTCGTTTGCGACTATGACCGGCTCGGCGAACGCATCTTGCGGCTGCCGCACGGAACCGTCGTCTCAACCGACGACCATCTCGGCAAATCGATTTACCCGGATATCGTGGTGCACCAGCGCGCCATTCCGAACAATCTACTGGCGGTCGAGGTCCGCAAGGCGAGCAATCTCCAGCCGATCGAGCATGACCGGCACAAGCTCAAGGGCCTGACCGATCCGCATCTGTGGTTCGCCTATGCGATCGGCGTGTTGCTCACGCTTTCCAGAAACCATGTTACCGCGTCGGAAGTCTATGCCGGCGGCGGGGTCGACGAACCGACATCGATCTGGTTTGCCGAGCGACTCAAGGAAGCGGGATTGGCGGGATCGGGACGGTGACGGGAACGGTCGATGAGGGACTACGGTGTTCGCAGGCAAAGGCAGGCGAGGGCCAAGCGCGAACAAGCAGCGCCGGGGCGAAGAAGCCGGGAACGAACGGAAACGAAAAAGGCCGCCGGGAGGCGGCCCTCGTTGACACGAACGGCAGAAGCTTACTGCTTGGTGGCGTCGTCCCCGGTCTTCTTGGCTGACTTCTTCGACTTCTTGGTCATTTTCTTCATGGTGTCGCCCTTGGTCGCCGTGTCGCCGCCCGCGGCCGGGGGCGTCGTCGTCTGGGCGAAAGCCGCCGACGAGATAAAGGCGAGAGCAGTGGTGGCAATGATAAGTTTGCGCATGCGAAGACCTCCGTTGTTTTTTCATCGGCGCGCGCACCATAACGGAACACACGGGTGGCGGTTCAGCTTCAACGATCAGTTATTCGTGAAGCGACCGCCTATCCGCCAATCACTCTAGCTGGAAGCGGGCGCTTAGGGAACGGGCTGCGAGCCGAGTGATTATCCCGGCAAGGCAGGGCCTTCGGAGACAAGGCCATGGATTGGAGCAGCGCCATGCTACGGACCGAGACGATTCGCGACAACCGGGAGGATGAGGCGGCCTACGCCGCCGGCTGGACCATCTCGGGCCTCGCCACGCTCGGCACCATTATCGCGGTGTGGATGTTCGCCATCTGACTGGCCGCCTTCCGGCCCGCCAGAGGGGGAGCGCCAGGCATTGTGCTGCGCAGCGCCGAGCGGTGCAGCGCAGCCGTGATCTTTTCAGAAGCTCGGTTTCTCATTTCCGGATCATTCCTAGCCCTTCATCTGCGCGAGCTGGCCCGCGATGTCGCCCATGCCCCAATGCTCGGCGATCTTGCCGTCGGCGATGCGGAATATATCGCAAGAGGTGAAGCGCAGGTGCTTTCCCGTCGGCGGCACGCCGAGCAGCACCCCTTGCTGGGTGCCTTCGTAAATGAAGCTGGCCGCGACCTGGTCATCGGTCGCTACCATCCGCTCGATCGCCACCTTGAGGTCCGGAAGGCCGTTCAACCGGGCGGCAAAGAAGTCGACGGTAAGCTGCTTGTGGGCAGCGCCCCGCGGCGGCGCCGGCGCCGCGGCACTGACCTGATGATTGACATAGTCGTCCGCAAACAGCGCCGCGAAGCCATCCATGTCATGCGCCGACAGGGTCGCGGCAAATGCCTCGCCAAGCTGGGCAGGCGTGCGGATTGCGGCCATCGCCATGTTCGGCATCACCATGGCGACGCCACACAAGCCGGCCAACATGCTCCTGCGGTCCATTCTTCTCTCCCGGTCACGTTTGTGATGGACGGGAGATTAGTCGGGTTTCGCGGATTTCGCACGACGCGTTTCGGGCGCGGCCCGCGCATCGCGTCGGCGTCAGCCCGACGCCTTCCAGTCAGCCTTCCAGGTCGTGCTCGATATTTGCGAGTTCGCCCGGCGATGTCCTCTTCAGGTAATAGAACCAGGCGGCGCCCACGGCCATGTACAGCAGGAAGATATACGGCAGCAGGTTCATCGGATAATCGGGGACCGGGTAAAGGCTGCCGAAGTCGACGAACAGCATCAGCAACACGCCCGCAGCGGACGCCAGCACGTTCTTGATCTTCAGCTCGCCGAACCGCGCCGCGTCGAGCGGGGCCACGACGCAGACCAGAAGATAGACGACCAGGAAGCCGAAGGTCGCGATCGTGCCGGCGTAGCCGAAGGCGTTGAGCGCGCCGAACGGCAGCAGAGCCAGCGAGAGGATCACGCAGGCGATGCCGCAAGTCAGCACCGCGACATGCGGCGTCTGGTGGGCGGCGTGGACCGCCCCGGTGGCCGCTCCGAGAAAGCGGAAGCGGCCCATCGAGAAGATCAGCCGCGACGCCGCATTGATCGAGGCGAGAGCGCAGGCGAAGGCGCTGATGATGGCGGAGACGTAGACAAAGACCGCGAGCCAGCCGAGGCCGGCGTGGTTCGTCACGTCGGCGATTGGCGAACTGGAGCCGGCGATCAGCTCGGCCTTGCCGCCCACGCCGAGGATCATGAAGTAGGAGGTGATGACGAAGAAGATGCCGACGATGGCGGCGCTATACAGGATGGAGCGCGGCACGATCCTGCGTGCGTCTGCGGTTTCCTTTGACAGGGTAGCGGAGCTCTCGAAGCCGACGAAGCTGAACACCGCGAAGGTCAGGGCCGACACGACGCCGCCGAAGTGGATGTTCGACAGGCTCGTCTGCGACGGATCGACGACGGTGCCTTGCTTCACGGCAACCGTCGCGATGATCACGATGATGATGGCGACCGACACGCCTTCCAGCAGCAGCCCGAGCCGGGACGACATCTTGATGTCGCGGTAGGCGGCGAAGGTGATCAAGCCGCCGAGAACGAGCGTCAAGGCCCACGACGGAACCCCAAATCCGGTGATGCCGATTTCGGTCATGACGTTGCTGACGAAGAGGCCGATCGAGACGATGACCGCGACCGCCGTGAGTAGATAGGCAGCGATCATCGACCAGCCCGCCATCACGCCCGCGAAGGGCCCGAGCGTGCGTCCGATATAGACAAAGAACGATCCCGACAGGGAATGCCGCCGCGCCAGTACATTGATGTTCACGCCCACGATCAGCATGGCGATCGTGGCGATGACATAGGCCAGCCAGGTGCCCCCGCCGGCCAGGCCCGCGACCACCGTCACATTGAGCGCTGGCGTCATGGTCGGTGCGATGTTGGCGATGGATTGGCTGAGGTTCTCGACGGGCGTCAGAGCGCCGGCTCGGAGATTGGCGGCGGCTTTTGCAACTGCGTTCAGGTCTACGTTGTCACTCGCAAGTGTCATGGCTAAGCGTCCCTTTGGGAGAATGGGGGGGCGGATTCGGGGGGCAGAGCGGTCAACCTGCCGAGGCGTTGCCGCAGCAGGAACTGGCGGACGCGCCGTGCAGGCGGCTTGCCATGTTGACGTTGGGCGGCAGATCGATGCCCGGATTGACGTCGAAGAACCCCGAAGGCATCAGCTTGAAGCCGGTTGTGATACATGGCTGTACCGGGAAATCCTCAGGCCGCGGCAGGTGATGCAGCCCGAACACGTGCCAGAGCACGATGGGCCTGTTTGCGATCGGGCGATCCTGGGCCACGTATTTGATCAGCCCGTCGGCGCCGCTCGACCTGTTCATGTATTCGCCGGCCGGATACCGCTGTTCCGGGTCATAGGCGGTGACCCACAGATGGTTGCGCATGAAGGCCGACCGGCGGCCCGAAGGCCCGTTGGCCTTGAGGAAGGGCGTGATGACGTTCGACGGAGCGAGCTTGTAGCCGACCGGCTTGCCGACGCGATTGGTCTTCTCGGGATTGATCACGCGCCAGTACCGCATGGTGGCCGGATCGGCCTTGCGGCAGCCGTCCCGCTCGGTCTGAAGCAGCGTCTCCCGCACGTAGAAGGCGTTGCCGTATGGATTGGCGTCGTCGTCCTCCACATGGGTGTCGCATTCGACGACGCTGTTATTGTCACCGTCGAGGGCCGGCTCGAGCCGGACGCAGAACGCGTGCTGATGGATTTGACCTTCGACACCGGGGGCCACCTCAACCCCGTATTTCGACGGCTCACCGGGCAGGCACCCGACCGTGTTGATGATGCCGGTCGCCTTCATCTCGTATTCGATCTCGCCATCCTGCTTGAAGTACCAGTAGGAGGCGTATTCGTAGTTGCCGACGGTCGCGATGAACGAGATGACGAGACGCCGTCCCCGGCGGATTTCGGCGCGGTCGGTGCGGAAATCCCAATGTTTCCAGAGCAGGCCTGAATCCTCTTCGTGGATGCAGATCGCCCGCTCGATCTTCACCGCTTCGCCGTCCATGGTGTTCAACTCGGCATCGAGATAGGCGATGTGGCCGAGGCAGTCGCAGCCGAGTTTCAGGGAATTGGCCAGCTTGCCGATGCCATATTCGCCAATGTCGAACACGTTCTTGCGATGATGCGCGCTGAACGGCGATCCATAGGGCACAACCATCTCGCAGAGGCTCGCGCGATGAAACAGCGGGCGCCCGTCATAGGTGATATCGTGAAGCGTAAGCCCCTCGCGCGCGTTGAAGCCGATGACGGCTGACCAGAGATCCCATGAGAGCTTGTGGCCATCGAGCCTGAAGCTCGCGCCTTCCGGCTGCACGACATTGAGCGGCTTCAGCTCCGCGCGGAATGACGTGCGGAGCCGGCTGTCGTAGTTCACCTCGCCCATCGGAATGGGTACGATCCCGTAGTCGTCGACCCGCACCACAGCGCCGGCCTTGAGGTCGACCACCGCGTTCAGCCCCTCGATGGGATGGGCGTAGAGGTTGTCGTTCTCGCGCGCGCGCAGCCAGCAGAAGACGTGACAGAGGTGAAGGCCGGTCTCGTCCGGGAGATCGCTCGAGCCCGCCGACCAGGGGTCGACGCAGACGAGGCTCATGTCCGTGATTCCGCGCGCGGCGCAGGCAGCGACGAACCGCGGATCGTCGCGGACCAGCTGCTCGACCAGGACAAATTGTTCGAGCTGAATCATCGGCCGCGCCCCTTCGACGAAGGCACTGGTCAGAACGGCGCCTTTTTCGATCGAGATCGTCAAACGCCACACCCCGTGCTCGGTGTTGCGGAACAGGTTGGCGCGGGCTTCGCGGGGCGGCGGAGCCCCGCCCGTCTTCCAGGCCGCAACGGCTGCCCGCGACGGTTCCAGCAGTTCGATGGTTTCGAACAGGGCGCCATGCGCAAAGGCGGGGTGGGCCCTGACGATGTCGATGGCAGCGCGGATCTCGGCCGCGCTTAAAGGTTCAAGCGGATGAGACCGCCGGGCATGCTGTTCTCTCGACGGCATGGCAGGCAGCAAAGTTGCGATCGGCTCGTTCATGGTACACCCACAAGATCAGGACTGTTGTGGACGGGTACCCTAAGGAGCTGCGGCGCGCGGGACTTGACATTTGCCACGGACCATCCGTCGGCTCGATGCTGCCTATGCACGTCCCAGTTGCGGGAAGACGTGGTGCCTTTGAACCGTCAACATGAGATAGGCGGGAGCGTAGCCCCCTATGTGAGCATTTCGGGCAAATTCTGTGCAGGAGTTCGCGCAGAACCATGCCGGATACTTCGCCGGTACGCGTTGGGCGACATGCCGGTCCAACTTCGAAAAGCTCGGCTGAAGGCACTCAACTCCGAATAGCCCAAGGCGAAGGCGACTTCCGTCAGCGGCAAATGCAGTTCGCTCACATGGGTCATCGCGAGTTCAAGGCGAAGATCACGCTGGAGCTCCGAATACTCGACTCCGCAGGCCTTGAGGCGCCGGTAAAGTGCGGGAGCCGACAGGCCGAGCTTGCGCGCGACCCGCTCGGCGCCTGCCCCGCCTCCGGTAAACCCGTCGCGGATGATCTGAAGAACAAGGCCGACGAAATCGGTGTCTCCAACGCGGCGCTCCGGCGCGCGTCTGGCAATGCGCCGCTCGAGTTCGGCGTAACGCGCGCGATCGGGAGCCGGCATTGCGGCGTCAAGTTCGGTGACGCTCAGCACGATGGCGTTGCAACGTTGGCCGAAATAAATCGGGCCGCCGATGAGCGCGTCGTGATCCGTCAGCCGACCCGGACCGGCATGCTCGAAGTGAACTTCGCGCGGGCTCCAATGCGGACCGAGACAGCGCCTTATGCTTCCGATGAAGGCACCCAGCGTGAGTTCGGCGTCTTGTCGGCGCCGAACGATATGGCCATCACGGATCTGGTAGGTGAGAACGACGTCGCGATCCCGCCTGACGAAGCTTACGGTCGTGTGCTCCTGAAGAAACGAGAAATGGCTGGCGATCGCCGACAGCGCGGCGCGAAGCGTCGGCGCGCTGGTGGCAAGCAGACCAAGCTCGCCAAGAAGCTGGACATTGCGGGTAACGCCGAGCTTCAGCCCGAAGCCGACCGAGCCACAGGCTGCGGAGGCCTGTTCCAAGAGCCCGCAATAATCCGAAAGCGGCAACCAGTCCGACGATGATGCCAGATCTTCCTCGTGGAGGCCGGTGCGCCCGAGCACCTCGCCCGGATCGCACCCGTCCCGCCGTAGCATGTCGCAGAAGCCCGACGCGGCCGAGGTGCGCACCCGGGGTGGCTCCGCATCGGGAGAGGGGGAGAATGTCGTCGATCTCATGGTCACAATGCTCCCGGCGATAAGGCGCCGCCGCGAAGTGCCGTAGCGTGGTCCAAACCAAGAATCGTGCCAATTGGGGCTGACACACCTCCTGGTCTATGTCTTGCAACTGGAAGTCGCCTGCCATCTCGCTGCGCGGCGGCCGTGTTCGGAAAGCGTCACGGAGCTGGAAAGGTCCTGTCGCCATCCGTCACAGCTCTGCACGAAGATGGGATGCGGCAGTCGCGTTCGATTCGGCTTAGAATTTGGCCATTCGATTCGAGGCTCAGCACATCCTGTTCGCCATGTCCGCATTGGCTCCTGCTCTCAGCCCGCACGGTGCGCTCAGCCTCAGGCCCTCGGAGGAGGCGACCGCGTGGGAGCCGGCGCGCCGTACACGGATCGTGAGCGCGTTCGAGCGCGGCGGCGGTCATGGCCTCCTGTCCCTGGGGGCGGACGAGGTCGGAACGAGCCTTCCTGCCGCGGTGGCATATTGGCGGGAGTTTGGCGTCCGCTATGTCACAGCGCTATGCGCGCTCCCGGAGGCGAGCGAGGCGTCGGTCAAGCCGGCGGTCCCCGCTCCCACCCAAGCGGAGCTGGAGAGGCTCGCCGCAGTGGCTCCGCCGATGACCGGCGCCGAGTACCTGACTGCATCGGTGCTCGCCGATCTCTGGCAAAGCCTGGATGCCGCCTGCGACAGGGAACTCGCCGAATCCAAAGCCAGAGTTCAGGATTTTCTCAAGTCTCGGCATCCGGCATGGAACCTGGTCGGTCGCGTCCACTTCAACCTTGCGGAAAACCGCAAGGACGAGGAGGCGCCCTTCGCGTTTCTTGCGACCTATACAACGCGGTTGTCGGCACAGGCCAAGGCGCAGCATCTGCCGCTCGGCAAAGCGCTGCAGGAATATGCCGGCGCCAGAAACCGCGAGCGCCTGCTCTCGCTGCTGATGCCGATCCAGCGCGCCGCCGAACAATGCGCCTGGCTGAAGACCATGGTCGGGTCCGGCGAAATCTTTCATCCCCTGCGCTGGAGTGCGCAACAGGCCCTGAGTTTCCTCAAGGACGCCTCCGCGCTGGAACGCGCGGGCGTCGTGGTGCGAATGCCGGCCAATTGGCGCATGAATCGGCCCGCACGTCCGCAGGTCAAGGCCACGATCGGCGGCAAGGCGCCCTCGCAGCTCGGGCTGGACACGCTCCTCGATTTTCGCATGGAGGTGACGCTCGACGGCGAGACGCTTTCGGCTGCCGACATCAAAAACCTGCTCGCGCAGTCCGACGGATTGGCCTTCATCCGCGGCAGGTGGGTCGAAATCGACCGCGAACGATTGAACCGGACGCTCGAACAATTCAAGGCGATCGAGCAACGGGCGGCCGAGGATGGCCTCTCCTTTGCGGAGGCCATGCGCTTGCTGGCGGGAGCCCGCATTGGCGGTGATGCCGAGGCCGGCGCGCAGATCGAGGCCGATTGGAGCGAGGTCGCTGCCGGCCCGTGGCTGGCGCAGACGCTGGCGGAGTTGCGTCAACCGGACGGCTCGTTGCGCGTCAATCCCGCCCGATCGCTTCAGGGCACGCTGCGGCCGTATCAACGGACGGGCGTGCAATGGCTCCATCTGCTCGCCAGGCTCGGACTTGGCGCGTGTCTTGCGGACGACATGGGCCTGGGCAAGACCATCCAGGTGCTGTCCTTGCTGCTGTTGCAAAAGGAGCGAGGCGTCGGCAACCGCAAGCCATCGCTGCTGGTCGCGCCGGCCTCGCTGCTTGCCAATTGGGCGGCGGAGATTGCCCGTTTCGCACCGGACCTCAAGGCTCTCATCGTTCATCCGTCGGCCATGCCGGCCGAGCTGAATCAAGCTACGGAGAGCAGCGAACTCGGCAGCGCGGATCTGGTCATCACCAGCTATGGATTTCTGAGCCGGGTGCCGCGGCTGCTGGCGACCCGATGGCAGCTGGTGGTTCTCGATGAAGCCCAGGCCATCAAGAATCCGGGTTCCAAGCAGACGCGCGTGGTCAAGCAATTGCGCGCCGACGCGCGCATCGCGCTGACGGGTACGCCGATCGAGAACCGGCTCGGCGATCTCTGGTCGATCTTCGATTTCCTCAATCCGGGGTTGCTCGGATCGGCCAAGCAGTTTTCCGCCTACGTCAAGCAGCTCGGCGAGGCCGGCACATCCAACTCCTATGGCCCATTGCGCGAGCTCGTCCGGCCCTACGTCTTGCGCCGCATGAAGACCGACCGCAGCGTTATCGCCGATCTGCCCGACAAGACCGAGGTAAAGGCGTTCTGCCCTCTCAGCCGCAGGCAGGCCGCGCTCTATCAGCAGGCCGTGAGCGATTTCGCCACCCGCCTGCATGATGCCGACGGCATCGAGCGAAAGGGCATGGTCCTCGCCCTTCTCATGCGCCTCAAGCAAATTTGCAATCACCCTTCGCAGTGGCTCGGCGACAACGCATGGGCGGAGGAGGATAGCGGCAAGTTCGCCCGCTTGCGCGATATCGCGGAGGAAATTGCATCCCGTCAGGAGAAGGCATTGATCTTCACCCAGTTCAGGGAGACGACGGCGCCATTGGCGGCGTTCCTGGGCTCCGTCTTCGGCCGCGAGGGCCTGGTTCTCCATGGCGAGACCGCGGTGGGAAAGCGCAAGGAACTGGTGCGCAGGTTCCAGGAAGACGAGGATGTGCCGTTCTTCGTGCTGTCGGTGAAGGCCGGGGGTTCCGGCCTGAACTTGACGGCAGCCTCGCATGTGATTCACTTTGACCGATGGTGGAATCCGGCTGTTGAAAACCAGGCGACGGACCGTGCATTCCGGATCGGACAGACCAAGAATGTGCTGGTGCACAAATTCGTCTGCCGCGGCACCGTCGAGGACAAGATCGACGGCATGATCGAGGCCAAGCGGGAGCTCGCAGGGGAGTTTCTTGGCGCAGGCGCCGAGGCGGCGCTGACTGAAATGAAGGACGATGAATTGCTGCAGCTGGTAAAGCTCGACTTGGCAGCGGCCACAAGAGAGGTGTAGCGATGAGCTATTTCGAGTACGGCTGGGCCCCCTATGTCTCGGTCGCCGAGAGGCGTCGGCAGGCCCAGCGCAAGATCGCCGAACTCAAGAAAAAACAAGGCTCGATCGCACCGGTGACCATCGAAGGCCGCACGATCGCCCGGAACTTCTGGGGCAAGGCGTGGTGCAGCAATCTCGAACGCTACAGCGATTTCGCCAGCCGCCTGCCGCGCGGCCGCAGCTATGTTCGCAACGGCTGCGTCGTCGATTTGCAGATCACCGCCGGCAAGATCGCCGCGAAGGTCAGCGGTCAAGAGCTCTACGAGGTCACGATCTCGATCGCACCCGTGGCCGCAAGGCGCTGGCAGGCAATCTGTCGCGACTGTTCGGGCACGATCGATTCGTTGGTGGAGCTGTTGCAGGGGCGCCTGGCCAAAAGCGTCATGGATCGGGTCTGCCGCGAGGGCGATGGCCTGTTTCCGGCGCCCGCCGAGATCAAGCTTTCCTGCAGCTGTCCGGACTGGGCCGACATGTGCAAGCATGTGGCGGCAACGCTCTATGGCATCGGCGCCCGTCTCGACCAGGCGCCCCGGCTGCTATTCGTGCTGCGCGGCGTCGACGAGGGCGAGCTGCTCGCCGGCTCCGGGCAGGCGATGACGCGGGGCAAGGCTGCGCCGGCCGCGAGCGCCGTGCTCAACGACGGAGATGTGGTGGCCCTGTTCGGCATTGAGATGGTCGACGCCGGCGAACCGGAGATTCCCGCTTCCGCCGCGTCAAGTCGGAAGCCCAGCGCAAAGCCGAAGCGAGCCCCCAAGAAGACCAAGCGAGCTCCGGCGCCAAGCGTCGCCGCCCGCGGCGGGAAAAAGGCGCTAACGAGCCCGCGGGTGCGTCCTTCCCGCCGTCCGGGCGTCGGAATGGGGCCTTCCGACGCCTCCTAGACCACCGGCTGCTTGTCTTTCCGCAAGCGCGCAAGAATGTCACGATTGATCTTGAGGTGCGCCTCCACCAGCTCGGGCGGCGTCAGCGCCATCCATTGCGCGAGCGACACATCCATGAAGCGCGGCGCTTTGAACAGCTCGAGAAAGCGCAGCGGCTCGCTGCCGATGTTCTCGATGAAATGGCTCATCGACATCGGCACGTAGCCGACGTCGCCGGCCTGATAGTCGAAAGTCCGGGCCCGCGCCTCGGCGGCGAACACCGTCATC
>JAFAUV010000129.1 GCA_019243075.1 Bradyrhizobium sp. | reverse complement strand
CAGCCAGCCCGCTTCCCATTCGAGCAGCCGGCGATGGCCCCAGATGCCGTACATGATCTGCATGTTGTTGGGCGCGCCGCCGGCGACCCGCAACAGCCAGTTGTGCCAGGCCATCGCCTCCTCGGTATAACCCGAGTTCATCAGCGCCAGCAGCGTGAATGTGGCATCACGCAGCCAGCAATAGCGATAATCCCAGTTGCGCGCGCCACCGAGCTTTTCCGGCAGCGAGGTCGTCGGCGCCGCCACGATGCCGCCGGTCGGCGCAAAGGTCAGGGCCTTCAGCGTCAGCAGCGAACGCAGCACGAGCGCGCGGTGCTCGCCTTCATAGGTGCAGCGGCCGCACCAACCCTCCCAAAACTCCTCGGTCTCCTTCAGCGCAATCTCGGGATCGATCGCCGCGGGGGGCTCGAGGTGCGATGGCCCATAGGTCAGCACGAAGGGGATGGTCTCGCCGGCACCGACCTCGAAATCCGCGACGGTGGTCATGTCCTCGCCGCGGGTCTCGACCGGCGTACGCAGCACGGTCATGTCCGGCCCCGCGATCGCCAGCAGCGCCGAGCGGTCGTCGGTTCGCTTCACCCAGGGGGTATCGACGCCAAAACCGAAGCGGATCACAAGCTGCATCCGCATCTTGACCCGGCCGCTGACGCCGCGCACCAGCCGCACGACATCGGAAGCCTCGCCGCGCGGCGGCATGAAGTCGACCAGTTCGACCACGCCGCCCGCCGTCTCGAACCGCGTGCGCAGGATCAGCGTCTGGCCCTGGTAGCGGCGCGAGGTTTTGGTGATTTCCGCTTCGGGCGCGATCAGCCAGCGACCGTGCTTTTCATTTCCGAGGATGGCGGCAAAGCAGGCATCGGAATCGAAGGCCGGCCAGCACAGCCAGTCGATCGAGCCGTCGCGACCGACGAGAGCCGCCGTCTCGCAGTCGCCGATCAGGCCATAATCTTCGATTGCTAGCGGCACCCGCTCCTCACCCGTCAGTTGGCGATCCGCATCCGTTCATGGGTCGCGTTCTTCAGTGCCGTGACGTCGATCGCACCGGCGATATCCTCGACCGCGACCGGCAGGCGCTGCCGCCAGTTCGGATGCTCGTCGACGGTGCCGGGGATGTTGGGCTGGTCGATCACGCCCAGCAGATCCTCCAGCGAGATCGCCATCAGGCGCGATCTGGTCCGCGCGATGAATTTTGCCACCGAATAGAGGTCGTTGCCCTCAATGTCGTATTGCCGCAGCGCCTCGTCGAGCAGGCCCAGCGCATGCCAGCGCGCATCGTCGGTCTCGCCGGGGTCGAGCCCGAGCGAACGCTTCATCTTCAGATCGCCAAAGGAACGCCAGCCTGAATAGGTCGACAGATCGTGAGTATTGAAGGTAACGAGCGCATTCGGCTGGTAGCGGTCGATGCCGCGGAAGCGCCCATCCTCGTCGCGCTCGAACATGACGACCAGATACGACCAGATGCCCCAATCGGCCATCTGCTCGCGAAAGCCTTCCGGCACGGTGCCGAGATCCTCGCCGATGACGACGCAATGATGCGCCACGCTCTCGAGCGCGGTGGCCGCAAACAGCGCCTCCAGCGGCATCTGCACATACGCGCCCTGGCGCGCCGGAAAACCATGGGGAACGAGATATAGCCGCTTCAAGCCGAGCACGTGGTCGAGCCGGATCGCCCCGGCATAGCGCATCGAGGCGCGCAGCATTTCGCGGAACGGCTCGAACGACTTGATCTCGAGACCTGCCGCGTTGAAGCCGGCGAGGCCCCAGTTCTGGCCGAGCGTGTTGAGCGGATCGGGCGGGGCGCCGACCGCGAGATGCCGCGAGATCGCGACCTGCTCGTTCCAGGCGTCAAAACCGTCAGCCTGCACGCCGACGGCGACATCCAGATAGAGCCCGACCTTCATGCCGAGCCGCTCTGCCAGCTTCCTGCAGGCGGCCAATTGCCGGTCGGCGATCCATTGCACGAATTCGACGAACTCCACCTCGCTTCTGTCGGGGCCGGCGAGCAGCTCGGCGCATTTGGCCTGATCGGGCTTGCGCCATTCTTCCGGCCATTCCCACCATGGTTTCCCGAAGCGATGCCGCAGCGCTTCAAAGCAGGCGAAGCCGACCAGGAGCGTTCCCCGCTCGCGGCGGAACGCCTCGAAATCCGCGCGCGATGCCGGACCGGGATTGGCGCAAAATCTGGAGAAGGCCGACCGCAGCGCCCGCCATTTCAGCGCGGCGACACCCTCATAGTCGACGGTCGGGTTCTGCTGCAGGCGGACGATGGCGTCGCCATCGGGAATCGGCGTGTAGCCGGGAATCCTCTCCGCATCGATATAAAGCGCGTTGAGGAACAGCCGGCTGTTGGGCGAATAGGGACTGCAATCGCCGGGCCGGTCGTCGAACAGGGCATGCAGCGGGTTGAGGCCGATGCCATCGGCGCCCAGCTCGGCCGCGAGCCGGATCAGGCTGTCGAGGTCGGTGAAATCCCCCATGCCCCAGTTGCGCGCCGAGCGGACGCTGTAGAGCTGCACCGCAATCACCCAAGCCCGGTCAAAATCGCCGCCAAACGCGCGCTCCGGCGCTACGATGAACGGCGCCTCTTCGCTCGAGCCCATGCCATCGGTGAGCTTCAGCCGGTGGATGCCGAGCGGTAAATTCTCCGGCCAGACCAGGCTGCGATCATTGGCCGCGCCCGTGGCGAGCACCCCTTCCGCGGCCTCGATCGACCAGCGCACAGGGAGCTCCACCCGCTCGCGCAATTCGGTCCGTGCCGGGTGGCCGAAGCGCATCACCACGGGACCGTCAACCAGGTGCGGCGGCGTCCGCGCCGGGAAGGCGCCGACGATGATTTTCAGGGCGGTTTCGTCGGTGACGTGGCGCTGGCCCTGCCCATCGGTGAATTCGGTCAGGATTCCGAGATCGCTGGCTTGGCTGAAGAGGTCCATTCGGCACGCGGTTTGCACGCGACATCGATGCTGGGTGTCGCGAAATTGTCCAGAAGGGAGAACAGGATAGAGGTTTACAACGCTCTCGCCCAGCGGCGGTTCCAGATGGAACCAATGAGAAGCGAGCGGCTTTCTATACGGGTACGCGTCTCCTTTCCAACCTACCGAAACGGGACGTCAGTTCCATGTCAATGGCATCACCGTGACCACACAGACCGGAAATGTCGAGAGCGCCGGGCCCGGCGCCGTCTGCCCTGTTGCGCTTCGCGCCGGAAGGACCAAATTCGCCTGCATGTTGGTCGGCCGGGCCGCAGGGGGCGCGCCATGAACCTGATGTCCTCCATCGACACCCACGAGCTTCCCGTCACCGATCTCGACGGCGACGCGCTCTGGTACAAGGACGCCATCATCTACCAGTTGCACGTCAAGGCGTTCGCCGACAGCAACAATGACGGCATCGGCGATTTCGCGGGCCTCTGCGAGAAGCTTCCCTATCTGCAGGAGCTCGGCGTCACCGCGCTGTGGCTGCTGCCGTTCTATCCCTCGCCCGGCCGCGACGACGGCTACGACATCGCCGACTACGGCTCGATCAATCCCGACTTCGGGACCATGAAGGATTTCAAGCGCTTCATCGCGGAAGCGAAGAAGCGCGGCTTGCGGGTGATCACCGAGCTCGTCATCAACCATACCTCCGACCAGCACGACTGGTTCAAGCGCGCCCGCCGCAGCCATCCCGGCTCCAGCGCCCGCAACTGGTATGTCTGGAGCGATACCGACCAGAAATACCAGGGCACGCGCATCATTTTCACCGACACGGAAAAGTCGAACTGGACCTGGGACCATGAGGCCGGCCAGTTCTACTGGCACCGCTTCTTTTCCCACCAGCCGGATCTGAATTTCGACAATCCGCGCGTGGTCAGCGCCATCATCCAGGTGATGAAGCGCTGGCTCGATACCGGCGTCGACGGCTTCCGGCTCGATGCCATCCCCTATCTGTGCGAGCGCGACGGCACCAACAACGAGAACCTGCCGGAGACGCACGCCATCATCAAGAAGCTGCGTCAGGAACTCGACGCCTACGCCAAGAACAGGGTGCTCTTGGCCGAGGCCAACCAG
Source organism: Bradyrhizobium sp. (assembly GCA_019243075.1). Taxonomy (GTDB): domain Bacteria; phylum Pseudomonadota; class Alphaproteobacteria; order Rhizobiales; family Xanthobacteraceae; genus Bradyrhizobium. The sequence continues at coordinate 5,773 of JAFAUV010000129.1, read as the reverse complement.
TGGCCGGAGGACGTGCAGGAATATTTCGGCCAGAGCGACGAATGCCACATGGCCTATCACTTCCCGCTGATGCCGCGCATCTACATGGCCATCGCGCAGGAAGATCGCTTCCCGATCACCGACATCCTGCGGCAGACCCCGGATATCCCTACCGAGTGCCAGTGGGCGCTGTTCTTGCGCAACCACGACGAACTCACGCTGGAAATGGTCACCGACGTCGAGCGCGACTATTTGTGGTCGACCTATGCCAATGATCCGCGCGCGCGCATCAATGTCGGCATCCGCCGCCGGCTTGCGCCGTTGATGGACAATGACCGGCGCAAGATCGAGCTGATGAACTCGCTCCTGTTCTCGTTTCCGGGCACGCCGATCCTCTATTACGGCGACGAGATCGGAATGGGCGACAACATCTATCTCGGCGACCGCAACGGCGTGCGCACGCCCATGCAATGGACGCCGGACCGCAACGGCGGCTTCTCCCGCGCCGACCCCGCAAAGCTCTATGCGCCCATGATCATGGATCCCGTGTACGGCTATGAAGCCGTGAACGTCGAGGCGCAGTCGCGCAGCCTGTCGTCGCTGCTCTCCGCCACCAAGCGGCTGATCTCGGTCCGCAAGTCGACGCTGGCCTTCGGCCGCGGCTCGATGACCTTCATCCGCCCGGCCAACCGCGCGGTGCTCGCCTATGTCCGCGAATACCAGGGCGAGGTCATTCTTTGCGTCGCCAACCTGTCGCGATCGGCGCAGGCGACCGAGCTCGATCTTTCCGCATGGAAGGAACGGGTGCCGCTGGAGATGCTTGGCCGCACGCGTTTCCCGGCGATCGGCGAACTGCCCTACATGATCACGCTGGCACCCTACGGCTTCTACTGGTTCGAGCTCAAGGAGCACGACAAGTCGGTGCCGGTGGCGCCGCGCGCGGCCCTCGAATTCGAGACGCTGGTGGTGCCGCTCAATTCGACCTGGATCTCGCTGGCCCGCACCCGCAGCGTCTTCGAGCGCGACGTGCTGCCGGGACATCTGGCGCGGACGCGCTGGTATCCGGAGCATGACCCCGAGAAGATCCGTCCCGCCCTCGTCTCCGCGATTCCGTTCTGCGATATCGGCGACAACCGGCCATGGCTGATCTTCTTCGAAGCGGCGCAGCGGGGCACGACCGCGCGCTACCTCCTGCCGATGCAGATCGAATGGGTGCGCTTCGACCGCGAGCGCTACAACCCGCGCGCCTTCGCCGCAGTGCGCCAGGGCGCCCGCGAGGGCACGGTGCTCGACGTCGCAACCGACCAGATCTTCATCGGCCTGTTGCTGCGTAATCTGCGGCAATCATTGACGGTCACCGAGGGCGGCCTGCGCCTGGAATTCCGGCCCACCAGCCATTTCGGTGACAAGCCGGTGCGGCTGCCCGAAAGCATCCGCACCGTCGAGACCGGCAAATCCAACAGCACGGCGCTGGTGGACGACGACTATTGCATCAAGGTGTTCCGCAAGATCGAGGCCGGCATCCATCCCGCGCTCGAGGTCGGCCGCTTCCTGACCGAGGTCGCGGGCTTCGCCAATGTGCCGGCGCTGCTGGGCACCGTGGAGTTCGTCGAGGGCAACCAGAGCAGCGCGGTTGCGACGGTGCACCGATTGGTCGCGAACCAGGGGGACGGCTGGACCGTGACCTCCGCCTATCTCGACCGCTTTGTCGAGGATCAGCGGCTCCTGGCCCTCAACGGACATACGGGGGAAAGCGGCGAAGCGGCCCCCTATCTGCGCATCATGGCGCAGGCCGGGCGACGCATCGCCGAGTTGCACTTGGCGCTCTCCGGCAATTCCGAGCTTGGCGCCTTCGCGCCGGAACCGGTCAAGGCGGAAGACATCAGGCGCTGGACCGGCGAGGCGATCGCCCGGGCCGACCGCCTGCTCGATGCCCTCGGCCAGCGCGACGCCGTGCGGGAGGCCGACCGGCCGCTGGTCGAGCGGCTCTTGGCGCGGCGCAATGGGCTGCACGATCAGCTGGGCGCGCTGTTGCCAACCGATATCGGCGGATTGAACATCCGCTCCCACGGCGATTTCCGTCTCGAGCAGATACTGATCGTCAAGGACGATATTTTCATCATCGGCTTCGAGGGCGACCTCGGTCTGCCACTCGCCGAGCGGCGGCGCAAGGCGCCGGCTGCACGCGACATCGCAGCCATGGTCCGCTCGATCGACTATTCGGTAGCGGCCGCGCTCGATCGCGCGCCGAAGGTTGCGCCCGACGAGCAGGGCAAGCTCGCCACCGCACTCGGCGAATGGCGCGACCGTGCCACCGAGGCCTTCCTCGCCGCCTATCGCGAGAGCATGACGAACACGCGACTGTGGCCTGCCGATCTGCATGCAACGGACGCAATGGTCAACTTCTTTTCGCTGGAAAAAGCCGTGCGTGAGATCGAATATGAGCTGGCGCATCGTCCGGACTGGCTGCGGCTGCCGCTGGCCGGTCTCTTGCGTCTGTTGGAAGCTGCAAGCGAGTCGAGATGAGTAAATTGTCCGCCGAGGCCTATGCAATCGTCGAGGGTCGCCACGCCGATCCCTTTCGCTATCTCGGCATGCATACCGAGGGCGACAGGACGGTGGTGCGCGCCTTCCTGCCCGAGGCCTCCAATGTCGAGGCGATCGGCGAGCATGGCGAAACGGCGAAGCTCGCCCGTATTCACGACGCCGGCCTGTTCGCGGGCGCGATGCCGAACGGCTCGCGGCGCTACCGGCTTCGCGCGCGGTATGGCGACAATGTCGTCCAGCTCGAGGACCCCTATCGCTTTCCGCCGATCCTGACAGACTACGATCTCTATCTGCTCGGGGAAGGCACCGACCAGCGGTTCTATGTCAAGCTCGGGGGACCTCCGAGAGTGATGGATGGCGTCGAAGGCGTCGCTTTCGTCGTGCTGGCACCGAATGCGCGCCGCGTCAGCGTGGTCGGCGATTTCAATTTCTGGGATGCGCGGCGGCATCCGATGCGGGTGCGCGGCGTCGGCTATTGGGAACTGTTCATTCCCCACGCGCGGGCCGGCGATCACTACAAGTTCGACATGATCGGCCCGCAGGGCCAGCATCTGCCGCTGAAATCCGATCCGCTGGCGTTCGCCGCGGAGATGCGGCCCAAGACCGCCTCCATCGTGCTCGACGAAACCACCCTGCCGCATCCGCGGCCCGCGCCCGACGGCATCAACTCGCGCAGCGCGCCGATCTCGATCTACGAGGTCCATCTCGGCTCCTGGCGACGCAAGGGCAACAATGAGTGGCTCACCTATCGCGAGCTCGCCGGGCAATTGCCGGCCTATGCCCGCGATCTCGGTTTCACCCATGTCGAATTCCTGCCCGTCAGCGAACATCCCTTCGACGGCTCCTGGGGCTACCAGCCGACCGGGCTGTTCGCGCCGACCAGCCGCTTCGGCTCGCCGGAGGATTTTGCCCATCTCGTCGATGCCTGTCACGCGCATGGTCTCGGGGTCATTCTCGACTGGGTGCCCGGGCATTTTCCCGACGACCCGCACGGCCTCGGCCATTTCGACGGCACCGCACTCTACGAGCATGCCAACCCGATGCAGGGCCGCCATCTCGACTGGGGCACCTTGATCTACAATTACGGCCGCACCGAAATCGTCAACTTCCTGGTGTCGAATGCGCTGTTCTGGCTGGATCGCTACGCCATCGACGGCCTGCGTGTCGATGCCGTCGCCTCGATGCTCTATCTCGACTACAGCCGGCCCTATGGCGGGTGGATTCCGAACAAGCATGGCGGGCGCGAAAATCTCGAGGCGATCGCCTTCCTGCGCCGGTTCAACACCGAGGTGTTTTCACGCTTCCCGCAAGCGACCACGGCCGCCGAAGAATCCACCGCCTGGCCGCAGGTGTCGCGCCCGGTCGACCATGGCGGACTCGGCTTCGGCTACAAGTGGAACATGGGCTGGATGCACGACACCCTGAAATATATCGGCAAGGACTCGATCCACCGCAAATATCATCACGGCGACATCCTGTTCGGCCTGCACTACGCGTTTTCGGAAAATTTCATCCTGCCGCTGTCGCATGACGAGGTCGTGCATGGCAAGCGCTCGATCCTGGGACGCATGCCCGGCGACGACTGGCAGCGCTTTGCGAATTTGCGCGCCTATTACAGCTTCATGTTCGGCCATCCCGGCAAGAAGCTGCTGTTCATGGGCTGCGAGCTCGGCCAGGAAAGCGAGTGGAACCACGATTGCGGGCTCGACTGGCATCTGCTCGATCAGAAGAAATATGCCGGCATCCAGGCACTGATCCGCGACCTGAACCGGCTTTATCGCTCGGTGCCGGCGCTGTACGAACTCGACTGCGAGGCCGCGGGCTTCGACTGGATCATCACCGAAGACGCCAACCACAACGTGTTCGCCTGGATCCGCAAGGGCCATGATGGGCGCGCGCGCTGCGTTGTCGTCGTGAATTTCTCGCCCAATGTGTATCACGACTACCGCGTCCGGGTGCCGTTCGGCGGCCGCTGGCGCGAGGTGTTCAATTCCGATTCCGCCTTGTATGGCGGCAGCAATGTCGGCAATTTCGGCGGCGTCGGCGCGAGTGATCCCGCCAATCCCGAGCTCAGCCTCACGATCCCGCCGCTGGCCGCGATATTTCTGACACCCGAAAGCTGACGCATGCGCCTAACTGCCGGAACCTTTTCGCGTCTCGGCGCAAGCTGGGACGGGCGCGGCACCAATTTCGCGCTGTTCTCGGCGCACGCGGAAAAGGTCGAGCTGTGCCTGTTCGACACCCAGGGCCGGCGCGAACTCGAGCGCATCGAACTGCCCGAACGCAACGAAGACGTCTGGCACGGCTATCTCAATGACGTCTCGCCCGGGCAGCTTTACGGCTATCGCGTTCACGGCCCCTATGATCCCGAGCGCGGCCACCGCTTCAACGCCAACAAGCTGTTGCTCGATCCCTATGCCAAGCGGCTCGCGGGCAGGCTGGTCTGGAGTGACGCGCATTTCGCCTATCGCACCGGCAGCCCGCGCGAGGACCTGTCCTTCGACCGCCGCGACAATGCCCGCGGCATGCCGAAGGCAGTCGTGGTCGACGAGACCTTCAATTGGGGCCGCCGGGAAATCCGTCCGAGCATTCCCTGGGAAGACACCATCATCTATGAAGCGCATGTCAAGGGGCTGACGCAGACGCGCGCGGACGTGCCGCCGAACCTGCGCGGCACCTATGGGGGGCTGTCGTCGCCCGCCATGATCGCGCATCTGAAGAAGCTCGGCGTCACCACCATCGAGCTGTTGCCGATCCACGCCTTTGTCGACGACCGCATCCTGGTCGAGAAGAAGCTGGTGAACTACTGGGGCTACAACACGCTGTCGTTTTTCGCGCCAGAGCCGCGCTACGCCCAGGACAATCCGCTCGATGCGTTCCGCACCACGGTGGCGCGGCTGCACGATGCCGGCATCGAGGTGATGCTCGATGTCGTCTATAACCATACCGCCGAAGGCAACCATCTCGGCCCGACGCTGTCGTTCCGCGGCATCGACAACGCCTCCTATTATTGGCTGAAGCCCGACAACAAGCGCTATTACGACGACTTCACCGGCTGCGGCAGCTCGGTCAATCTCGCCCACCCGCGCGTCCTGCAGATGGTAATGGACTCGCTGCGCTATTGGGTCGAGGTCTGCCATGTCGACGGCTTCCGCTTCGATCTCGCGACGACGCTGGCGCGGACGCCGACCGGTTTCGACCGTGGCAGCGCCTTCCTCACTGCGGTCCGGCAGGATCCGGTGCTGGC
>JAFAUV010000316.1 GCA_019243075.1 Bradyrhizobium sp. | reverse complement strand
CGACGACATTGGCGACCGACGGCGCAAGGCGCACGGTGACCTTCTTCACCTGATCGGCGTCGAATGGTTTCTTGCTGCCAATCGCCTCGATGCCATCGAGCGCCCCTTGGATCGGCGAGCCGACCGTCCACTTCTTGATGTCGGTCTGGGTGATCTCGTAGCGCTCGCCAAGTTTCTCGATCAGCTTTTCGGGCTGCGCCTTCGGCGCATAGGCGGCAAAGAAATTGTCGGGGCCGGAGAAGATGTCGTCGACGCCGTTCCAGCCTGATTGCACAAGGAGCGCCGCGGTCACGCCATCGCGCGCGGTCTTGCCCGCGAACACGAAGGCCTTTTCGATATGATCGGTGTCGCGCCGCCAGGCGGTGAAGCCGGAAGATTGCTGCGCGGTGTAATCGAGCGCCCAGCGCATCTGGCGGGTATCGAGGCCGACTGCGCATGAGGCAGCCGCCGCAGCGCCAAAGGTGCCGGCGATGCTGTGTGTCGAAAGGCTGCTCTCATAGCTGAACGCCGCGCCCCCCATCGCCAGCACCACGCGCGTGCCGATGTCGTAGCCGAGCGTCACCGACCGCAGCAATCCGCTGCCGTCGATGCCCGAGATCTCGCCGGTCGCCAGCGCCGCCGGCACGACTGCGCATCCCGGATGCGAGCGCGACTCGTTGTGGGAATCGTCGGTTTCGTCGGCGTGCGCCATCATGCCGTTGGCAAGCGCGGCATCGATCGGCGGGGCAGTGAAGGCGGTGCCAACGATGGTAGCGGGGCCGTTGCCGCCATGCTCGCGAATATGACGCTGAGCGGCCTGCCCCGGTGGCAATTCCGATCCGGAAATCATCGCAGCCATCGTATCGAGCAGATGAAACTTGGCCTGCTCCGAGACGTCCTGCGGCAGCGCACGCGTTCGCGCGGCGCTCATATAGGCGGCGAGCGTGCTCATCACAGCACCCGGCATAGAGCCGGGACCGGAGCTGGGATTTGGGCTGGGCGCTTGCGCCAAGGCGCGTAGAGGCGACAGGCCCATGGCCGTCGTCATCGTCGCCTTGAGTAGAGCGCGCCGCGTTGCCATGGCCAGAAGATCAGCTTCCCTGCGGCGGATCGATGCCGAGCCGCCATCCCCGAAGCTTGTTTAAGGAACGGGCCCTGAAAGTCCAGAGCATGATCCGGAAACCGGGAAGCGGTTTTCCGGATCATGCTCCATGAAAACTCCATCAGATCGCAACCTGCCGGCCGATCTCGACCACCTGGTCGGTTGGGAGGCTGAAGAAGTCGCTGACATGGATGGCGTTGCGCTCCATGACGGCGAAGATCCGCTCCTGCCAGGTCGGCAGACCTTTGCCGTCCTCCCGGTGGATCACCGTTTCATGGCCGACATAGTAGGTCACGTCGTTGATGTCGACGGTGCAGCCAAGCGACTTTCCGGCCGCGAGCAGCTCCGGAATGTTGGGGCGCTCCATGAACCCGAACCGCGCCTCCGCGCGCCAGAAATCGGGGGCGACCTCTTCGAGCGACAGCCGGTTGTTCGGAGCGACCCACGGCACCGAGAGGATCTCCACGCGGAGCACGAACAGATTCTCGTGGAGAGCGCGGTTATGCTTGACGTGCCAGACCATCACCGGAGGCGTATCGCGTTCGGTGCGAGTGAGGAAGACCGCCGTACCCGGGACCCGCGGCACGTTTTTTTGCTTGATCCGAGCCAGGAATTCCGGGATCGGAATCAGCGTCTCGCGCAGCCGATCGAAGACCGCGGCGGCACCGCGATGCCAGATCCACATCAGGCCATAGACCGAGACGGCAAGAACCAAGGGCACATATCCGCCTTCGGCAACCTTGGTCAGGTTGGCGAGGAAGAAGGCGCTGTCGACCACCAGGAAGAAGGCAGCCACGCCGCCCGCTGCAATCAGGCTCCAGCCCCAGATCTCGCGCATGGCGATGAACAGCAGCGCCGAGGTCATCAGCATCGTCAGCGAAACCGCGATGCCGTAGGCGGAAGCGAGATTGTCGGATTTGCCGAAGCCGATGGTCAGTCCGAGGGTCACGATCATCAACAGCCAGTTGACGACGCCGACATAGATCTGGCCATAGCCTTCCGAGGAGGTCTGCTTGATCTGCAGCCGCGGCAGCCAGCCGAGCTGGATCGCCTGCCGTGTCATCGAGAAGGCGCCGGTGATGATCGACTGGCTGGCAATGATGGTTGCGACGGTCGCGAGCAGGATCAATGGCAGCAGCAATGCACTCGGGCAAAGCCGATAGAAGATGTTGCCGTCGGTCGGCGCGCCTTCGATCACCAGCGCCGCCTGACCGGCATAGTTGAGGATCAGGCTCGGAAACACCACCACGAACCAGGCGAGCTTGATCGGGCCGGCGCCGAAATGGCCCATATCCGCGTAAAGCGCCTCGGCGCCGGTGACACAGAGAAACACCGCGCCCAGCACCAGGAAGCCGGTGGCCCCGTTGGAGAACAGATAGGACAGTCCATGGGCCGGATTGAGCGCCGCGAACACGGTGGGATGCTTGACGATGCCGGCGAGCCCAAGCGCGGCGATGGTAGTGAACCAAACCAGCATGACCGGGCCAAACCAACGGCCGATCGTTGCCGTTCCTCGCGACTGGATCGCAAACAGCACCAGCAGAATGACGACCGCGGCCGGGAGCACATAGGGCTGGAACGCGGGCGTCGCCATCTCCAGACCCTCGAGCGCCGACAGCACCGAGATCGCCGGCGTGATCGCGCCGTCGCCATAGATCAGCGCGGCACCGAACAGCCCGACGGCGACGATGGTCGGCCGATGCTGCTTCTTCACGCCGAGCAGCGCCATCAGCGCCAGGATGCCGCCTTCACCGTCATTGTCGACGCGCATGGCGAACAGGACATATTTGACGGTCGTGATGATGAAGAGCGTCCAGAGCACGAGCGACAGCGCGCCCAGCACGGCAGCCGCATTGGCTGACCGCTCCGCCGTCCCGAGAATCGTCTTGAAGGTATAAAGCGGGCTGGTACCTATATCGCCGAACACGATGCCGAGCGCCGAAAGCCCGAGCAGCATGAGGTTGCCCCGTGGCGTGGGCCGCGCGACCACTCCGTCAGGCGCGGCAGTATTCGCCGTCCCATCCAGTTCATGCGCCTCGCTCGCCGCCGCCGGATCGCTCATGTGTACCGTATAGACTATCGGCCAGCATTGCGACACTGGTGCGACAGCATTGCCGGACGGCGGCGGCGCAAGGTTTCCGGAGGCCGGTTGGCACAGGAAAGTCGATCCGGGCCTATCTTGCGCCTATTTTTCCCGGTGGACAACCGCCGTCGCCGACGGATGCTATTCGCTGCCCATCGCCATCGGCGTCGGATTGACCGCGGCCGAAATCTGCGAAGCGACCATGAACGCAAAGACAACGGCCGGTACGCATATCAGCCGCAGGAATTGATCAACCGAAAGCATCGCTATCGTCCCCCAAGATGACGCGATTCCAACAAACCCGCTCAGTTCGCCCGTCGAGCGGTGCTCTGATCGCTGGTGAAAAGCTGATCCGTGTAGACCGCCCCGGTGATCGTGAGCAGCGCCAGAATAGAGATGACGGCCAGCGTTTTCATGGCCTGAAGATCGTTTTGGATTGTGGCCAAAAACGTCATCCAATTGTGCATTTTCGGGACGATCCCGGGAACGATCGTGACCGTCCCGCGCTATCAGCGGCGTCTAGACCAGTCCGAGTTCGGCCGGGTGAACGCCCGTGAAGATACGCTGGACGGCAGCTCCGTCGAGCCCATACATGCGGCCGAACAGGCCGGCAAACATCGCCCGATAGTCGGTCAGAACCGGGTAGTCGCGGTTCTGGAACAGCGTCGCCTGCTCGACCTTGACCTGCTCGCCGAGGACGCGGCCACCATTGATGCCGCCGCCCATCACCCAGTAGACACTGCCATGGCCGTGATCGGTGCCATGGTCGCCATTCTCCCGGAACGTCCGGCCAAACTCGGAGATCACGACGACGACGGTGTCGCGCCAGGCGGCGGGCCCGATCTCCTCGGAGAAACCGGCGAGCCCGCGGCCAAGCTCGCCGAGGCGGTCGGCCAGATAGCCGTTGGCGGCGCCCTGATTGACGTGGGTGTCCCAGCCGCCGACATCGACAAAGCCCAGATTGAACTGCTCGCGCATCAACCGGCCGATCCGGCGCGCCGACAATTCAAAGCCGCGCGGCGACACTGCGCCGCGATTGGCGGCGGTCATTTCCTCCGAGATCGACCGATAGACATCGTCGCGCACCCTGAAGCCTTCCGTCACGGAGGATGCAAGGTTGCTCTGCGCATACATGTCGGCAATGAGCTGGGCCTGGCGGTCGTCGACGCCGGGCTTGCCGACATTGTTGATGCCGCTGTTCGGCACCTGCGATTTGCCGCGAAAGATCAGCGGCAGCTGGTCGGTGAACGAGATCGGCTTGACCCGGCTCAGCTCGACGGCGAGGCGGCTCATGAAGCCCGAGCGGTAGTCGCGCGCACCGCCAACCGATTGCCCGAGCTCGATCGTGTCCTGCGTCTCGAAATGACTGCGGGTCAGATCGTCGCTGGTGCCGGCAAAGGGAACGAACGCGATCTCGCGTTTGCCCCAGAGCGGGAAGATGCTGTCGCGGAGCGCCGGATGCAGTCCCCAGTCCGCGTTCAGCGACAGCGCCGAATTCGGGTTGCCGACGTCGGGCTTGGCGATGCCGAGCGTCGGCCGCGAGTGGTAGTAGAAATCCGACGAGATCGGCACCACCACATTGGCGGCGTCATAGGCGCCGCGCAAAAACACCACCAGCAATCGTGCATCGGTCGCTGGCGCAGCCCAGACGCGCCCGGCCACGGTGAGCGGAGCGAGGGCAGCAAAAGCCTTGATCAGATCACGGCGGTTCATGATGCGGTCCTTTCCGATGTCTCAGTGCATGAATTCCGGCGACGACAGATAGAGGGTATTCCAGTCCTGCGGCGAGATCGCCTTGTCGAGCGCGGCAAGCGTCGAGGGTCCGAGCGTCTGCTTCAGCCCGTTGAAGTAGAGCGCGTTCTGGATCAGCGGAAACGCAGGCTGGTCGGTGGCGTTCGGAACATCGGGCTTGAACAGCCCGGCCGAACCAGAACCGATCGCGCGAGCGATCTCGAACCGCACCATCATCTGGCCGGGCCCGCTCCAGGACGCCGAACTCAGCGAATAGCCGTCCGGCGTTTCGTGATTGAACAGGCCCTCGCCCATGCGATTCAGCCAGCCCTGGATCGGCGCGGTGTTGAGGATGACCTTGTCGTCATAGGCAAGACGCACCGCCGACAACACGTATTCCACGGGGTCCTTGAACCGGGCCCCCGGCTTCAGCGAAGCGGCAAATTCCGGCGCATGAATCATGGTCGACAACACCGCGGCGATGTCGCCGTCCGAAGTCTTGAAGGTCTGCGCCATCTTCTGCACCAGCGAATCCGGAGGATTGTCCGAGACAAAATAGGTCGCGATCTGCCGTGACAAATGCGCGGCGGTCGCGGGATGGTGAGCGAGGATGTCGAGGGCCTCGTCCACCTCGACGAGGCCTTGTCCCTTGATGGTGTGACCGAGGAAATCCTTGTCGCTGTAGTCGTGTCGCCCAGGATTGAATTCGAAGGCGCCCTCGCGGACAAGCTGGGATTGCAGCTCGGGCTTGAGCTTCGGATCCTCAGGTTTGAGATCGATGCCGAGCCCGGTGAGAATCTTTGCCAGCGCCTCGACGTCGGCCTGCGTGTAGCCGGAGCCGACACCCATGGTGTGCAGCTCCATGATCTCGCGTGCGTAGTTCTCGTTGATGTGGCCCGCGGCGTTGTCGGCATTGTCGAGATAACGCAGCATGGCCGGATGATGCAGGGTCGCCGACAACAGGTCGCGGAATTTGCCGAGCGCGTGGGCGCGAATGGCGTGATCCTCGTAATCGCCGACGAGGATGCGGATGTTTGCCTTGTATTGATGAACGTTGAAATGATTGAACCAGAACCAGGTCATGCGCTCGCGCAATTGATCCGGCGAGTAGAGGCTGCGCAGGATCGTCCGGGCGGCCGCCTGTTTCGCCCGATCGTTCATGGCGCCCTGATAGACCTGCTGCGCGGCCTTCTTCTGGTCGGGATCGACAACCTGGTTGGCGCTCTTGGCCTGCGCCTCGAAAGCGACCGCGATGTCGAAGGGAAACTTGTTCACATCGGGCATCGCGGCGATCTGCGACTTGACCGCTTCCGGCAGCGCCATGTTGCCGGGCGGGTGCAGTTGCTCCTGCAGCCAGCGCTCGAAACCGACGCTGCGCAAATGCTCTGCGCTCGATACGGTGACGCCCCAGGTGAGGCGATCAAGCAGCACGAGATCATGCGGATTGAAGTCAGCGGCCTCGGCGCGACCGGACCCGATAGCCCCGACAACCGACGCGAGCAACATGGAACCCAAGACGCGCCGGCCGCCGGCTTGCCAAATGGTTGCGAACATCTTTGCCCTATTAAGTCGCGCGATTCGTCCGGCCAACCGTCCGTCCGCATCGGCACGAGTATCAGTTTGGCGATGGCGCCTGAACAGCTTCTGAACGAAAAGCATACAAATCATGGCGAGGATCGGGTTCCCGCGTCTTCTCGTCTGCATCATCAGGCGGGCGCGACGTCGGGTGACTTGCGATGGGTGGCGAGCGCGCCGAACCCGCTCGCCATTGCCGCCTGTTTCCTTCGCTTTCGGGTGCCGGCATCACTGTCGACCCTTGTTTATACCAGCAATTCTTGGGACATTGCCGGCAACGGACGTCTGCAGATGGGATGGGGCATGCAGGCCGCGAACTTCATCGTGACGCGGGTACGGGCGGTGACGATGACGTGCCTCATTGCGGGTCTTCTTCCCAATGCCCCGGGGGCGTTCGCACAGGGCGGAGGGTTCGAAAAGCTGCCGCCATCGGTCGCGCCGACGCCCTATTCCGCTGACGGCCCATCTGCTGCGACGAGGCCCGAACATTATCCGGACACGAACGCCAATCCATCCTCTCCGGGCTCGCCAAATCCAAATCCATCATCGGACATTTTCTGGGGCGCGATCGCCTTCACGGCCGACGGCTCCTATTCGTCCACTTGGAGAATGGCCTCACAACCGGAAGCAGAAGCCAAAGTGCTGCGGCAATGCGCCCGTTTCGGCCGCGGCGGCTGCGAGGTGGTGAGCTTTTCCGGACAGGAATGCGCGGCACTTGCGACCTTCATCGGCGGCTATCGGCGTCGGCGCTGGAATCTTTCCTTTACCGCCGGCGGCATGACCTATCCCCTGGCGCAAAACGCGGCGATGGATCGCTGTAATTCCGATGAGCGCACGCAAGGCCGTTGCCAGCCGCGCACCACCGCCTGTGCCGACGGGCGCTAGCGCCGCGCGACATATTGGCCATGTCCAATATCGGGATGGATCGGCCGCAGACCCCCCGCCATAATCCAGGAAAAGCCCCGAGGAAGCCTCATGACGAAGGCAGCAAAAGTAAAAGCCGTCGAAATCCTCGCCTGCGACGCCGGCTGGAGAAACTATCATTTCGTCAAGGTCACGACCGAGGACGGCGCGGTCGGCTGGAGCGAATATGATGAAGGCTTCGGCTCGCCCGGCGTCAGCGCCGCCATCCAGCGCCTGGCGACGCGCGTGGTCGGGCAAAACGCCTTCCAGCACGAGCGCATTTACGCAGAGCTATACGCCGCGACGCGTCCGGCCGCCGGCGGCGTAGTAGCGCAGGCGCTTGGCGCGATCGAAAACGCGCTGCTCGATGCCAAGGCAAAGCTGCTTGGAGTGCCCTGCTATGAGTTGCTCGGCGGCAAGATACGCGACCGTATTCGCGTCTACTGGTCGCATTGCGCGACCTGGCGCATCAATCACCCGTCCTGGTACAAGCCGCCGATCAAGAGTGTCGACGGCGTCAAGGCCATT
>JAFAUV010000200.1 GCA_019243075.1 Bradyrhizobium sp. | reverse complement strand
TTTCCTCCCTCTTCATAGCCCGCCCGATTGCCACATGGTTGCTGGCATTTGCGTTGCTGCTTTGTGGCATTATCGGCTATCGCATCTTGCCGGTTTCGGCTTTGCCGCAGGTGGATTTCCCAACCATCCAAGTTATCACGCAACTGCCGGGTGCGAGTGCGGAAACCACCGCCTCGCTGATCACCGCGCCTCTGGAGCGCCAGCTCGGACAAATCCCCTCGCTTTCGGCGATGAACTCGACGAGCTCATTCGGGGTCAGCCAGATTTCACTGCAATTCGACCTCAACCGCGACATCGATGGCGCGACGCAGGACGTGCAGGCGGCGATCAATGCCGCGGCCGGCGTCCTGCCGAAGACGCTGCCCTATCCGCCCGTATACGCCAAGGTCAATCCGGCGGACGCGCCGGTCATGACGCTGGCGCTGACCTCGGAGACGATCTCGCTGCGCGCGATGAGCGACATCGCCGACACCATCCTGGCGCAGCGGCTCGCGCAGATTTCCGGCGTCGGCCGGGTCTCGGTACTCGGCGGCCTGAAGCCGGCCGTGCGCGTTCAGGCCGATCTGGCGCGGCTTGCCGCCTATGGCATCGCCATGGAGGATCTGCGCAACGCGATCGCCGGCGCCAACGTCTCGGGGCCGAAGGGCTCGCTCGACGGCGCGCAGCAATCCTACACCATCGCCGCCAACGACCAGATCGCGGCCGCGGAGGCCTACAAGCCGGTCATCATCGCCTATCGCAACGGCTCGCCGGTCACGATCGGCGACGTCGCCGAGATCGTGGACGGGCTGGAGAACGACCGCACGGGGGGCTGGTATCAAGGCACACCCGCGGTCATCATCGATATCCAGCGCCAGCCCGGCGCCAATGTCATCGAGGTCGTGCGCCAGATCCAGGCCGAGGTTCCGCGGCTGCAGCGCGCGATCCCGGCCGCCGTCAAGCTGAACGTGGTCAGCGACCGCACGGTGACGATCCGCGCTTCCGTGCATGACGTGCAATTCACGCTTGTTCTGGCGGTCGTGCTGGTAACCCTCGTGGTGCTCCTGTTCCTGCGCTCGATGCGCGCGACGGCGATCGCGGGCGTGGCATTGCCGCTGTCGCTGATCACCGCTTTCGGCGTGATGTATTTCGCGGGCTTCAGCCTCGACAATCTTTCGCTGATGGCGCTGACCATCGGCACCGGTTTTGTCGTCGACGACGCCATCGTGATGATCGAGAACATCGTTCGCCACATGGAGGAAGGCGAAACCGCGATGGCGGCTTCGCTGAAGGGTGCGCGCGAGATCGGCTTCACCGTGATCTCGCTGACGGTGTCCCTGATCGCGGTGTTCATACCGCTCTTGTTCATGTCGGGTCTCGTCGGGCGCATGTTCCGCGAATTCGCGCTGACGCTGACCATCGCGGTGGTCACTTCGGCGATCGTGTCGCTGACGCTGACCCCGATGATGTGCTCGCGCATCCTCAAAGGGCAGGGCGAAGAAGTTTCCATTCCCGGGCTTGCCGCGATCAGCCGCCTGATCGATCGCATGGTCGAACTCTACCGGTATACGCTGCTCTGGGTGCTGGAGCGCCAGGGTGAGACGCTGCTGGTCACCGTCGCCACGCTGGCGGCGACGGTGACGCTCTATGTTATCGCGCCCAAGGGCTTTCTGCCGCTGCAGGACACCGCCTCGATCACGGCGGTGACGCAGGCAGGCCCCGATGTGTCGTTTGCCGAGATGCAGAATCGGCAGGCTCGAGCCGCCGATGCGATCAGGTTCGATCCGGACGTGATCGGCGTCGCGTCCGTGATCGGAGCCGGCTCCGTCAATCCCACGACCAATGTCGGCAGGCTGGTGATGACGCTGAAGCCGCGTGGCGAGCGCCGCGATGATGTCGGCGCGATCGCGGCGCGGCTGAAGCAGAAGGTCGCCACGATCCCCGGCATGACCATCTATTTCCAGCCGGTGCAGGACATCCAGATCGGCACGCAAACCAGCCGCTCGCAATACCAGTACACGCTGACCGGCACCGATCAGGCGCTGGTGACGGAATGGGCCAGGAAGCTGGTCGCGGAGATGCGGCTTGATCCGATGTTCCGCGATGTTTCCTCGGAAGCGGAAGACGGCGGCCTGCGCGCGCAGCTCAACGTCGACCGCACCCGCGCCGGCCAGCTCGGCGTCAGCCTCCAGGTGATCACGGACACGCTGAACGATGCGTTCGCGCAACGGCAGATATCCACGATTTACGGCCAGGCCAACCAGTACCGCGTCGTGCTGGAGGCGTTGCCGATGTACCAACGCGACCCGTCGATCCTCTCAAAACTCTATGTGCCGGGCGTGGCGGCGGTGGTGGGAAGTCCGGCGGGACAGGTGCCGATCTCGGCGGTGGCGACGCTGGAGCGTACCACCGCGCCGCTTGCGATCTCGCATCAGGCCCAGTTTCCGGCGGTGTCGCTCAGCTTCAATCTGGCGCCGGGCGAGGCGCTCGGCGATGCCGTCGATGCCGTGAAGGCGTTGGAGGCGCGGATCGGCATGCCCGGCAGCATTGTCGGGGTTTATGCCGGCGACGCCGCGGAATTCGCCAAATCGCTGGCCGGGCAGCCCTGGCTGATCCTCGCCGCCGTGATCACGATCTACATCGTGCTGGGCGTGCTCTATGAGAGCTACATTCATCCCATCACCATCCTCTCCACGCTGCCCTCCGCCGGCGTCGGCGCCATTCTCGCGCTGATGCTGTTCGGGCAGGATCTCTCGGTGATCGGCCTGATCGGAATCATCCTGTTGATGGGCATCGTCAAGAAGAACGCCATCATGATGATCGATTTTGCCCTCGAAGCCGAGCGCCGGGAGGGCTTGCCCGCCGATGAGGCGATCGTGCAGGCCTGCCTGTTGCGCTTCCGCCCCATCATGATGACGACGCTGGCCGCCCTGTTCGGCGCGCTGCCGCTCGCGATCGAAAGCGGCACCGGCGCCGAGCTGCGTTTCCCGCTCGGCATCTCCATCATCGGCGGGCTGCTGCTCAGCCAGTTGCTGACGCTCTACACGACCCCCGTGATCTATCTCGCGCTGGACCGCATCAACCGCCGGCTTGAACGCGCCCTGCCGGCGGTTGCGGGCGCGGCTGAAGGGACGTGATCCGTGTTCTCGATCTCCGCGCCGTTCATCCGCCGGCCGGTCGGCACCACGCTGCTCTCGATCGGCCTGTTCCTGGTCGGCCTGGTCGCCTACGAGTTCCTTCCCGTCGCTTCGGTGCCGAACGTCGATTTTCCCTCGATCCGGGTGAGCGCATCCCGCCCCGGTGCCGATCCTTCCGTGATGGCGGCGACGGTGGCCGCGCCGCTGGAGCGGCGGCTCGGCGAGATCGCCGGCATCAACCAGATCACCTCCAACAGCGCGCTGGGTTCGACCAGCATCCAGCTCCAGTTCGATATCGGCCGTGACATCGACCGCGCCGCGCGCGACGTGCAGGCCGCGATCAATGCCTCGCTCGCGGATTTGCCGAGCGACCTGCCGAGCCTGCCGAAATTCCACAAGGCCAACAGCGCCGCCACGCCGGTCGTCGTGCTGGCGCTGACCTCGAAGACGATTTCGACCAGCGCGCTCTATGACGTTGCCGACACCGTGCTGGCGCAGCGCATTGCCCAGGTTGACGGCGTCGGCGAGGTGACAGTCTCGGGCGCCGACCAGCCGGCGGTTCGGATCGCGCTCAATCCGGTGGCGCTGTCGAATGCGGGGATATCGACCGACGACGTCCGCAACGCCATCGTCAACGCCAATCCGCTCGGCCCGGTCGGCATCTTCAGCGGCCACCATTTGAGCGAGACGCTGGCCATCAATCCGCAGATGCGCACGGCGGCCGAGTTCCGCGACATCATGATCAAGGCCTCGAGCGGCAATTTCGTGCGCCTCGCCGACGTCGCCGATATCGAGGATTCCGTGCGCAATGCGCGCTCGATCGCCTGGTTCAATAAGCACCCGGCGGTGCTGATTCAGATCACCAAGCAGGGTGATGCCAATGTGATCGACACCGTCGATCGCGTCCGCGCGCTGATACCCGAGCTGAAACAATGGATTCCGGCGGGCGTCGAGATTTCGACGCTGGTCGACCGTACCGCTACCATCCGCGCCAGCGTGCTCGATATGCAGCTCACCCTGCTCGCGACCGTGTTCCTGGTGATGGCTGTCGTGTTCTTCTTCCTCCGGCGCGTGACGCCGACGATTGCGGCCGGCGTCGCGGTGCCGCTCGCGCTCGCCGGCACCTGCGCGGGAATGTGGCTCGCCGGCTTCTCCATCGACAATCTGTCGCTGATGGCGCTCGCGATCTCGGTCGGCTTCGTGGTGGACGACGCCATCGTCATGATCGAGAACATGTATCGTAATCTCGAACACGGCATGCCGGCCTATCAAGCGGCGCTCGAGGGCGCGCGGCAGATCGGCTTTACCGTGCTCTCGATCAGCCTGTCCTTGGTCGCGGCGTTCACGCCGCTGATCTTCATGGACGGCGTGGTCGGCCGGCTGCTACGCGAATTCTCGCTGACGCTGACCTTTGCGATCGCGGTGTCAACCGTGGTGTCGCTGACCACCACGCCGATGATCTGCGCGCGTTACATCCGCGAGGGCACGTCCGGTCATGCGACCTGGTTCGACCGCCTCATCGAGGGCTCGCTGTCGCGGGTGGTCGCCTTCTATGAGCGCACGCTGCGGACGGTGCTGGAATTTCCGATCCTGACCATGATCGTGTTCGCCGCCACCATTGCGCTGACGGTGACCCTCTACGTCAAGACGCCGAAAGGCTATTTCCCGGTCGACGATTCCGGGGTCATCGTCGGCTCGACCCGGGCTTCGCCCGATATCTCCTTCCAGGCCATGCTGGAATTCCAGCAGCGCATCGCCGATATCGTGATGGCCGATCCGGCGGTCGCCGGCATCGGCTCGGTGCTGGGCGGCAGCACCAACCGCGGCCAGATGTTCATCACCCTGAAAGCCCCCGATGAGCGCGACGGGCTGTCGACGCAGCTCGTGATCGACCGCCTGCGCCGCAATCTGGCCGGCATCGCCGGTATCCGCCTGTTCATGTACGCCGCCCAGGACGTGCGCGCCGGCGGCCGGCAAAGCGATTCCGACTACCAATACACGCTGTCGAGCCCGGACCTCGAGCTATTGAACAAATGGGCGCCGATCGTCGCCAAGCGCATGGAGACGGTGGAGGGCATCACCGACATCTCCGCCGACCGCGATCCCGGCGGACTGCAGCTCACGCTGTCGATCGACCGGCGGATGGCGGCAAGCCTCGGCGTTCGGGTGCAGGACATCGACAACGCGCTCAACAACGCGTTTTCCCAGCGGCAGATCTCGATCATCTATACCCAGCGCAACCAATACATGGTCGTGCTGGAGACCGATCCGAAATTCCAGGCCGACCCGTCCAATCTCGAGCGCGTCTTTGTCGCCGGCGCCAACGAAACCCAGGTGCCGCTATCGGCGGTCGTGCACTACAAGCGCGAATTGTCACCGCTCGCGGTCTATCATTCGCAGTCATTTCCCTCGACCACCGTCTCTTTCAACCTGTTGCCGGATGTGCCGCTGGAGGTTGCGACATCGAACATCCAGCGCGCCGTCGACGAGCTGCACATGCCGGAAAACATCCGCGGCTCTTTTGACGGCAATGCGGGGGATTTCAACAAGACCAGCGGCCGGCAGCCGCTTCTGATCCTGGGCGCGCTGGCGGCGATGTATATCGTGCTCGGGGTGCTCTATGAGAGCCTGGCGCACCCGCTCACCATCATCTCGACCCTGCCGTCGGCGGGTCTCGGCGCGCTTCTGGCGCTTCAGATTACCGGTACGCCGCTCACCATCATCGCTTTTGTCGGGATCATTCTCCTGATCGGCATCGTCAAGAAGAACGGCATCATGATGGTGGATTTCGCGCTGGAAGCCGAGCGGCATCGCGGCCTGTCGTCGGCCGCGGCGATCTTCGAGGCTTGCAGCGCGCGCTTCCGCCCGATCCTGATGACGACCATGGCGGCGTTGTTCGCCGGCATTCCCCTGATCATCGCGACGGGACCCGGGACCGAGCTGCGCCGGCCGCTCGGCATCACCATCGTCGGCGGGCTGCTCGTCTCGCAGCTGCTGACGCTCTACACCACGCCCGTGATCTATCTGTTGATCGACCGCCTGTGGCAGCGCGCGGCGCCAGACCCGCTGGCCGCGCCCGCGGAATAGGCTGGTTGAAGCGAAATACGACGCGGCGTATAGCCGGCTTATGTCCGATCCGACCGAGCCGCAGCACGACACCGAGGCGATCGCGGAGTGTCCGCATTGCCAAAAGCCGAAACCGCTCTGCATCTGCGATAGCGTCACGCCGATCGATAACCACATCGCTCTTTTGATCCTGCAGCATCCGCAGGAGCAGGACAGGGCGCTCGGCACCGCGCGGCTGACGGCGCGGCATTTCGATCGCGCCGTGGTGAAGGTCGGGCTGTCCTGGCCGAGCCTGTCGAAGGCGCTGGGGCGGCCGGTTTCCGACCCCTCGCGCTGGGCGGTGCTGTATCTCGGCTCGGCAAAGGTCGCCGATCTCGACACCGACCGGGAAGTCGTCGCCATCGACCGCAAGGGTGCGATCGCGCCCGATCAGCGCGGCATCCTCGCAGATGTCGAAGGCGTGGTGCTGCTCGACGGCACCTGGAGCCAGGCCAAGGCGCTGTGGTGGCGCAATCCCTGGATGCTGAAATGCCAGCGCGTGATTCTCGGCCCCAAGCGGCCCTCGCGCTATGGCGAACTCCGCCGCGAGCCGCGCCGCGATGGGCTCTCCACCATCGAGGCGGCGGCGATGCTGCTCGCCGCGCTGGAAAAGCGGCCGGACATCGCCGAGACCCTCGAGGCCAGCTTCGAGCGGATGCTGGCGCGATTCCGCGAGGTACAGGGAACCAATCCGGACCTTGCGCCACGGCCGAAACCGAGGCCAAAACGCGATTTTCGGCGCCGGAAACGGGGTTGAACGCCTCGGTTGCCTAGATCGGACGGGCCGTATAAGAAGCCCCTCCATGGGGCCACGTGGCGGAGTGGTTACGCAGCGGTCTGCAAAACCGTTTACACCAGTTCAATTCTGGTCGTGGCCTCCATCCTGACGCCTGATTTTCGTTTATCCATCAAACTATCGAGCTATCGCCGAAGTCGCTTAAGGATTGGCGCGCCGAGAGGATGCGGAAGCGTCGGCGGGCAAAATCGCCGTCGTTTTTTCAGAGCTGCCCGTTTGGCCATCTTCCACGGGCTGCGTATAGGTCAGCCACCCCACCAACGCGCAAACAAAAATCAGTCCGAGGAGCATCAGGCTCCGGACAAACAGCACTCGCCCGCTCAATGGCCGTCCGCGGAAACGTTTCACCAGTATCGCTCAAAAAAGTGCTTCAAACGCGCTATGTCGCGCCATGCATTGTGAGCAGAGCGCCAGCAAAAAGCAACGCCCGGGCGATCGCAGGTCGCTCGGCAAGCGGTTGTCGATGTCCCTGCAGAGGGCAATAAGACTCAATAAGACGGGCGCCAGCAATATTCGCGGGAGCAAACCAACCTCAGCGGTCAGCGCTGCCCAGGGTGAATGGATCAGCAGGCGGCGTTCCAGCCTTCCGGAAACGGGATCAGCGGCCACACCAGGCCGTTGTCGTTCGCGGCGCGCGGCGGCCTGTTGAAAAGGGGCAGGCTGGCCAACATGAAATCCTCCCGAGCGGGCGGTGCAATCGCCGTACGCACCGCATCCAGCAATCGATCAAACTCGAGTTCACTCATGACGGATGCTCTCCCTCGCCTGGGAGGCACCGTCGCAAAACTGTTTTGTCGCCCCTTTGCCCGGATCGCTCAAATTGTATCGATCAGCTCTTCGCGGGCCGCTTTGGTTACCAATGTCTTTCAAGAACCGGAGCGGACCGTAAGCGGTCCCCAAGGCTCGGAACTGTGAGGAAAATCACATTTCCCCAAGCTTATCTCGGGTATGTCGCGACAACAAGGTGACCGCAAAGACGTGCTTAACTTATTCAGGAACAGCCGCCATGAGCCCAAAAATCGTTGCATCTTCGGCCGTCCGTCGCGTCTTCGCCGCGCTCGCCCTCGCATGGACGGTTGTCTCGGCCGGGCCGGCCTTCGCGCTCGGCACGCCCGAGCAGCGCCGCGCCTGCACGCCGGACGTCTACCGCCTCTGCGCCGGCGAAATCCCCAATGTCCGCGCCATCACAGCCTGCCTCGTGCGGCAGAAGGGCAATCTCAGCCCGGCTTGCCGCGCCGCCATGGAGCAGAACGGCTATTGATCGGCCCTGATCGCCGAAGGGGCGCTCGTGACTTATCCACAGCTGTGGGTTCGTGCGCAGCAAGCATTTGTAGGCACATCGAAATCCGGGCTGACGGCCCTGTGGATATGCTGCGGAGAAGGGCGGGATTGCCAACTCTCCCTGCTGCCATTGGCTTGGCCGAGAGGGCTGGCGCCGTGCGCTGAAAGCGGCGATGCTCCCTTGCGGGGTGCGCTGCATGCCGCAGGGGGAGACGGTCACATGAGCGATGCGATCAAGCCGTTTCGCATTTCCGTCGCCGACGATGTCCTCGACGATCTGAGGTCGCGGCTGCGGCACACCCGCTGGCCCGAGGCCGAGCTGGTGGAGGACTGGAGCCAGGGCGTGCCGCTCAACTGGCTCCGGGACATCTGCCGCTATTGGGCCGATGAATATGACTGGCGGACGCGTGAAGCGCGCCTCAATCGCTTTGCGCAATTCGTGACCGACATCGATGGCCTCGGCGTGCACTTCCTGCACGTCCGTTCGCCGCATCCGGCTGCGATGCCGCTCATCATCACCCATGGCTGGCCGGGCTCGATCGTCGAGTTCATGAAGGTGATCGAGCCTCTCACCGATCCCACGGCGCATGGTGGCGACGCCGCCGATGCCTTTGACGTCGTCTGCCCATCGCTGCCGGGCTTCGGCTTTTCCGACAAGCCGACGGCCAGGGGATTTGGCGTCGAGCGGATCGCACAAGGCTGGGCAGCCCTGATGGCGCGTCTCGGCTACGCCAGCTACGGCGCGCAGGGAGGCGATTGGGGTTCGGCGGTGACGACCGCGCTCGGCGCGCTCGATGCCGATCATTGCCGCGGCATCCACATCACGCTTGCCATGGGCGTGCGGCCGAACGTGGGCGAGCAGCCGACTGCGGAGGAGGCCCGCGCCCTCAACGCAATCAAATATTATCGCGACTGGGACTCCGGCTATTCGAAGCAGCAATCGACCCGGCCGCAAACCATCGGCTATGCCCTGACGGATTCGCCGGCCGGGCAGGCGGCCTGGATCCTGGAAAAATTCTGGGCGTGGACGGATTGCGACGGCGATCCGCAAACCGTCCTCACCCGCGATGAACTGCTCGACAATGTGATGCTCTACTGGGTGAGCGCGACGGCGAGCTCGTCGGCGCGGCTCTACTGGGAAAGCTTTGGCCGCCCGCGGCCCTACAAGGTGACCGTGCCGACCGGGGTCGCCGTCTTTCCCAAGGAGATCGTGCCGCCGGTGCGGCGCTGGATGGCGGAGGCCTTTCCCAACATCCAGCACTGGAGCGAAATGCCGAAAGGCGGCCACTTCGCAGCCTTCGAGCAGCCGGAGCTGTTCGTGCAGGAGGTGCGGAGCTTTTTCAGGAAGTTGCGATAGATTTGGCTCCCCGGGCTGGATTCGAACCAGCGACCATTCGATTAACAGTCGAATGCTCTACCGCTGAGCTACCGAGGAACAGGCGACACGTGTTCGCGAGCCGGCAGCGTATAACAAAGCCTTTTCCGCTTGCATAGAAGAAATAGCTGGCTCTGCCCCGGATCGTCGGCAAGACCAAAACCCGTGTTCGGGCAGCAGGTTGGCTGCCACTCCAACGTTGAAACCGGCGAGTTGGGAGGGCTCGCGCCCGGTATCGGCTGCGGCAGCCATAGGACGCCTGGCCGACGCCAAATCGTCCCAATTGCCGGGGAGCTTGGCTGCATCAGGACCGTCAGAGGTGATTCGAATGCCAGCCATCATTGAGGTCGATCGCCTCAAGCCTTCGCCCTCGATTGTCGCGCCTGATCTGCCGGCGCTCAGCGACGACGAATGCCTGGAGCGTCTGGCGCGCGCCATTGCCGCGCCCGATTCCGACTGCCTGGACGAAGTGGCGCGGCTGATCGGCCGCCTTGCCGTGATCATCGAATAGATGTGCACGACGGAGGGAGCCGCGCGGCGGACTGCCGAACCGGCGTGTTGCGTTTTCCAAATCCCCGTACCAAAGATGACGTGCTTTCCAACCCTTGTCTGCGGCCCGTCCGCCTCGTCTTTGCAGGTCCACCCATGTCCGGTTTTTCGACGGCGCGCCAAAAAATGGTCGATGGCCAGGTGCGCACCAGTGACGTCA
>JAFAUV010000157.1 GCA_019243075.1 Bradyrhizobium sp. | reverse complement strand
GCCTTGGTCACGGTGCGAACCGCCGCCGGCAGGCTGATCGACGGTGCATGCTCGGGCAATTGCAGCGCGCCCATCAGCAGGCTCGACGGGATGTAGTCCGACGACAGGATATCGAGCAGGCCTTCACGGGCCAGATCGACCGCGGCGATGTTGCCGGAGTGCGAGCCGCCACGCACCACGTTCGGCGCGCCCATCAGGATGTCGATGCCGGCCTCGTGCAGGCCCCGCGCGGCCTCGAGGGTGGTCGGAAACTCCGCGACCGCGACCTTATCGCGGATGGCTTCGCTGACGTTCTCGTCCGTGGTGTCGTCATGGCTTGCGAGGGGAACCCCATGCTGATGCGCCAGCGCCACGATGGCGCGCATGTTCTTCGCGGCATAGGCCTGCTGATGATCGAAGCGGCGCTTGAACAGCACGTCGAGCTCGGCATCGGTCATGCCGCCGCCCTTGCCGCGATAATAGTCGCGCAGCCTGGCTTCGTCGCGGAACTGGCGCTGTCCCGGCGTGTGGTCCATCAGCGACATCAGCCGCACGTCCGGCCGGCCGACCAGTTCCTTGGCTTCCTCGACGACATCGGGCATCGGCACCTCGCAGCGCAGATGCAGGAAGTGATCGGCGCGCAGGATATTCGCCTCGCGCGCGGCCGCAATGGCGCCCGCCAGCACGCCGGCGCGGCCGTCGACATCCTCCGCACCGTCCTCGCGCCAGACCCGCAGCGAATCCAGCACCGTCAGGATTCCGCAGGTGGCGAGCTGCGCGTCATAGGACACCACGGCGGCGATCGGATTCCAGTACACTTTCGGGCGCGGCACGTAATGCGCTTCCAGGTGATCGGTGTGCAGCTCGATCAGGCCCGGCATCAGAAGATCGCCGCGCGCATCCTCGCTTCCCGCAGGAGCCGAGCCCTCGCCGATCTCCGCGATGCGGCCGTTTGCGATCGCCACCCAGCCGCGCTCGATCAGGCGATCCGCCAGCACAATCCCGGCATTGCCGATGACCGCGTCGGATTTGGTCGAAGTCATTTCATGCATCTTTCGTCATGCCGCGGCGGCAAAGGAGGTCACATCGACGATGCGGTCGGCGATCCGGCGACGCACGTCGTCGTCATGAACGATCGCGACCATGGCGACGCCGGTGCGCTTCTTCTCGTCGATCAGGCCGACCACCACCTCGCGATTCCTGGCATCGAGCGATGCTGTCGGCTCGTCGAGCAGCAGGATCGGATGATCGGAAATGAAGCCGCGCGCGATGTTGACGCGCTGCTGCTCGCCGCCTGAGAAGGTGGAGGGCGGCAACGTCCACAGCCGATCGGGAATGTTGAGGCAGCGCAGCAGGTTTGCGGCCTGTACGCGCGCCGCCTCGCGCGATGTCCCCGTGGCAATGAGTGGCTCGGCAACGACGTCGATGGTCGGCACGCGCGGCACCGCGCGCAGGAACTGGCTGACATAGCCGATGGTCGAACGGCGGACGCTGAGGATGTCGCGCGGCTCGGCCTTGGCAATGTCGAGCGTCCCGCCGCCATGGCGGATGCCGATGCGACCGGCGTCGCAGCGGTAATTGCCGAAGATCATCTTCAGGATCGACGATTTGCCCGCGCCCGACGGACCGGACAGCACCACGCATTCACCGGACTCGACCGTGAAATTCACGCCACGCACCACGGGCAGCTTGACCCCGCCCTGCAGGTGCATGGTGAAGGCCTTTTCCGCGTCGGTGATCTCGATCATCGCAGGCATGGCGCCCTCATGGTGGCAAAATCGAAGAAACAAGGAGCTGGGTATACGGCTCGTGCGGATCGTCGAGGACCTGGTCGGTCAACCCTGTCTCGATCACCTGGCCACCCTTCATCACCATCAGCCGGTGCGACAATAGACGCGCGACCGCGAGGTCATGAGTCACCACGACCGCAGCCAATCCCAATTCGCTGACGAGGCCGCGCATGAGATCGAGCAGGCGCGCCTGCACCGACACATCGAGCCCACCGGTCGGCTCATCCATGAACACCAGCCGCGGCTCGGTGACGAGATTGCGGGCGATCTGCAGCCGCTGGCGCATGCCGCCGGAATATGTGCGCGGCGCATCGTCGATGCGGGCAACATCGATCTCAACGCGCTGGAGCCAGGACGAGGCGGTGTCGCGGATGCGGCCGTAGTGGTTCCAGCCCACCGCCATCAGGCGCTCGCCGACATTGGCACCGGCCGACACTGCCATGCGCAGGCCGAGCGCCGCATCCTGGTGCACATAGCCCCAGTCGGTGCGGAACAGGAAGCGCCGTTCGGCCTCGCCGAGCGAATTGAGATCGCGCAGCACCCCGTCGCGCATCCGATAGGAGACACGCCCCGAACTCGGCGTCGTCTGCGCCGACAGCATCTGCAGGAGCGTCGTCTTGCCTGAGCCGGATTCGCCCACGATCGCCAGCACCTCGCCCGGATAGAGCGTGAAGGAAATATCACGACAGGCGGCAAGCCGGCCGAAATTCTTGGACAGGTTTTCCGCAACCAGCAGCGGCTGCTCGTTCTCAGCCACGCGCCCTCTCCTTGTGCGGAGCGGCGCGCTCGCGGCCGCGATGACCGGCCGCCTGGCGGCCTTCGCAATAGTCGGTGTCGGAACAGACGAACATGCGGCTGCCGGCATCGTCGGTGACGATCTCGTCGAGATAGGCGTCCTCGGCCCCGCACAGCGCGCAAGGCGCGTCGAAACGATAGCGCGTGAACGGATGGTCCTCGAAATCGAGCGACACCACCTTGGTGTGCGGCGGAATAGCATAGATGCGCTTCTCGCGGCCGGCGCCGAACAGCTGCAGCGCGGCGCAATTGTCCATCTTCGGATTGTCGAATTTCGGCGTCGGCGAGGGGTCCATCACGTAGCGCGCATTGACCTTCACGGGATAGGCGTACGACGTCGCGATATGGCCGAAGCGCGCGATATCCTCGTAAAGCTTGACATGCATCAGGCCGTATTCGGCTAGCGCATGCATGCGCCGCGTCTCGGTCTCGCGCGGCTCCAGGAAGCGCAGCGGCTCCGGGATCGGTACCTGATAGACCAGCACCTGCCCCGCATGCAGCGGCGCCTCGGGAATCCGGTGCCGCGTCTGGATCACGGTCGCCTCCGCAGTCGAAGTCGTGGTCGCAACACCGGCGGTCTTGCCGAAGAACTTGCGGATCGAGATCGCGTTGGTGGTGTCGTCCGAGCCCTGGTCGATCACCTTGAGCACGTCGTCGGGCCCGAGGATCGCCGCGGTCACCTGCACGCCACCGGTCCCCCAACCATAGGGCATCGGCATCTCGCGGCTCGCAAACGGCACCTGATAGCCGGGGATCGCGATCGCTTTGAGGATCGCGCGGCGGATCATCCGCTTGGTCTGCTCGTCGAGATAAGCGAAATTATAGGCAGGCGCGTTCATTCCGCGGCCTCCTGCATCGGTTCTGCTTGTTCGTTCGCCTCGGCAAATTCCTTGCGCAGCTTGCGCAACAGGCCGAGCTCGGACTGGAAGTCGACATAATGCGGCAGCTTCAGATGCTCGACGAAGCCGGTCGCCTGCACATTGTCGGAATGCGACATCACGAACTCCTCGTCCTGCGCAGGCGAGCGCACCTCCTCGCCAAGCTCACGGGCGCGCAAGGCGCGATCGACCAGCGCCATCGACATGCTCTTGCGCTCGCTCTGGCCGAAGGCAAGGCCGTAGCCACGGGTGAAGCACGGCGCTTCGGTCGCCGAGCCCTTGAACTGGTTGACCATCTGACACTCGGTGAGCTCGACCGAGCCGAGCGGCACGGCAAAGCCGACATCCTCTGCGAAGAACTCCACCTCGACCTCGCCGAAGCGGATCTCGCCGGCAAAGGGATGGTTGCGGCCGTAACCGCGCTGCGACGAATAGCCGAGCGAGAGCAGAAAGCCCTCGTCCGCGCGCGCAAGATTTTG
>JAFAUV010000082.1 GCA_019243075.1 Bradyrhizobium sp. | reverse complement strand
TGACCCGGTTCACGCCCTTCATTGTGCAGGGGCTCGGCTTCTCGCAGCAAGAGGCCGGTTTCATTTCCATCCTGCCGTGGATATTCGGCGCCATCGTGGTGATTCTCACGGGATGGCTGTCGCAGCTGCTGGCGGCGCGCGGCGTCTCCACCCGCAACGCCCGCGGCGTGCTTGGCGCAGCGCCGCTGATCCTCGGCGGAGTGATCCTCGCTGCGCTGCCACATGTCAGCGGCGCCGGCTTGCGCATCGCGCTGCTCGTGGTCGGCGGCGGGCTGAGCGGCTCGATCTACGTGGTCTGCGCGCCGATGCTCGGCGAATTCACGCCGGTGGCGCAGCGCGGCGCGATCATTGCCATTTACGGCGCGCTTTACACGCTGGCCGGCATCGTTGCGCCTTATGTCATGGGCAACGTGATCCAGAACTCGGCGAGCCTGCTGGACGGTTACATCACGGGCTACACCATCAACGCCTGCATCCTGATCACTTCCGGCGTGCTCGGGCTGCTGTTGCTCTGGCCCAACAGCGAGCGCGCGCGGCTGACCGGCGGGAAGACCGCGCAGCAGCCCAGGTTTGCCTGATTGGTCGTTGTGGCGAGGAAGCGGGGGCACGGCGCCGGCGCGCCCTTGCCCCATACAAGCTCAAGCGTCAGCTCGCCGCGGCACCGAACTCCACGGCGCCCTGCGATCCCCGTACCAGCTTGCCCGGGCGCGCGCCGGTGGCGCGGCCGTCGCGCCGGGTCACGACGCCGGTGACCATGGT
This sequence comes from Bradyrhizobium sp., assembly GCA_019243075.1. Classification (GTDB taxonomy): domain Bacteria; phylum Pseudomonadota; class Alphaproteobacteria; order Rhizobiales; family Xanthobacteraceae; genus Bradyrhizobium. Next base: position 7,553 of record JAFAUV010000082.1, on the reverse strand, counting down.
CGCGTCATAGCCATCGACCTGCTGCAGCAAGCGCCGGCCGCCGACCGGCAGGTCGTAATGCACCTTCGGCGGATAGAGATGCAGCCTGTCGTAATCGATCACATTGACGTCGGCCTTGTAGCCCGCAGCGATCAGCCCACGGCCGTGGAGGCCGACGGAGAGCGCGGTCTTGCGCGATTGCGCCGCGACCACGAACGGGATCGAGAGTTTCTCGCCGCGGGTGCGGTCGCGTGTCCAGTGCGTCAAGAGATAGGTCGGGAAGCTCGCGTCGCAAATGATGCCGCAATGCGCGCCGCCGTCGGAAAGGCCCGGCACCGCGCGCGGATCCCTGAGCATCTCGCGCGTCGCATCGAGATTGCCGTCGGCGTAGTTCAGGAACGGCACGTATAGCATGCCGCGGCCGTCGTCGCTGAGCATGGCGTCGTAGGCCAGCTCTTCCGGCCGCCTGCCCTCGCGGCGGGCGCGGGCGCCGAGCGCATTTTCCGGCGGCTGCTCATAGTCCGGCGGATTGCCGAGCAGATACATCTTGTCGTAGTTCGGCCGGAAGAACAGCGGATCGTCGGTCGCGCTTGCGGTCTCGCCCAGGATCGCAGCGCGAACGTCGCCCTGGCGCAGCCGCGCAACACGCTCGGCGAGCGGCAGATCTGCGATCGCACGGTAGCTCGGATGGGTCTGGAACGGGTTGCGCGACAATTCCAGCCCCAGCATCAATCCGACCGGGCGCGCCGCGATCTGCGCCGTGATCGAGAGCCCGCGCGCGGCGGCTTCGTTGATCTGGGCCAGCGTCTGGCGCCAGCGCTGCGGCGCCTTGTCGTTCTGGGTGATCGAGAACGAGACCGGGCATTTGCTGTTCTCGGCGACCCGCAGCATCATCGGCAGGTCCTCATGGAGCGTCGAGAGGTCGAGCACGAATTGCAGCACGCTGCGGCCTTCGGCCTGCATCGCGGATGCGATCGCGGTCAGCTCGTCCTCCCCGGCCTTCAAGGTCGGCGTGTAATCGCCGGTCGAGGTGCGGTGGTTGAGGGTGCGCGAGGTCGAGAATCCGAGCGCCCCGGAGCGCACCGCTTCGCGCGCGAGCTGCGCCATCGCCTTGTTGTCCTCAGCCGTGGAGGGATCGCGCCGCGCGCCGCGCTCACCCATCACATAGACGCGAAGCGCCGCATGCGGCAGTTGCGCGCCGATATCGATGTCAAAATTCCGCTTTGACAGCCATTCCACGTAATCGGGAAAGCTTTCCCAGGACCAGGGGATGCCCGCGCTCAAGACCGGCTCCGGAATGTCCTCGACGCCTTCCATGAGCTGGATCAGGCGAAGGTGATCGTCCGGCCTGCAGGGCGCGAAGCCGACGCCGCAATTGCCCATGATCGCCGTGGTGACGCCGTTCTGCGAGGAGGGCGTGATGTCCTGGCTCCAGGTGACCTGGCCGTCGTAATGGGTGTGGACGTCGACAAAGCCCGGCGCGACCAGCTTGCCCTTGGCATCGATCTCTTCCTTGCCCTTGCCCGACACCTTGCCGACTTCGCTGATGCGGCCGTCCTTGATCGCGACATCGGCCTCGAACAGATCGCCTCCGCGCCCGTCGGCGATGGTGCCGCCGCGGATCACGATATCTGGATTGGCAGTCATGGCGTCTCATCCCCGGGGCTGTGATTTGCCGCATCATCAGCCCGCCTCGCAAGCCGGTCAACCGCCGGCAATGGGGTTCAGGCCTGCATCCTGCTTGCCGCTCGTGGCCGGCGATGTCCGCTCGGTGAAAAATGCCAGCAACACGGTCAGCGCCATGAAGCCGGCGGAAACGACGAAGACCCAGCGCGGCATGTTCTGGTCCATGATCCAGCCGAACAGCAGGGGACTCGCGATGCCGCTGAAATTGAAGCCGGTGGAGACGATGCCGAAGGCGCGGCCGGCAGCGCCGGCGGGCGCGGCTTCGCGGACCATCATGTCGCGCGAAGGGGCGATCACGCCCGAAAGGAATCCCGCTGTCGTCATGCTCGCCGTCAGTGCGACGACAGGAAGCGTCACCACGGCGATCAAGAGCACGATGGCGGTGTTGATCGCAAAGCAGACCGCTGCAAGCTCGCTGTGGCGCCTCGTCCGGTCGGCGAGGAAGCCGCCGGCGAGCACCCCGACGGCGCTGGCGCCAAGATAGGCGGTCAGGGCGATATTGGCGGTCGAGAACGAGGCGCCATAGCTGTTCATCAGCGCAACCACGCCGAAATTGGCGATGCCTGCATTGGAGAGGCCGAGCAGGGTGAAGAAGGCCGTCAGCACGATCAATGCCGGAGTGAACAGTCCCCGCGCCGACACCTTGGCGGAGGAAGCAGGCCCATGCCTGGCGCCGGCATCCGGAACGCGCGCGACCAGAAGCAGCAGCGCCACCAGGAGCCCGACCACGCCTGTTGCGATCAGCGCGCCGAAGCCGCCGACGAGGGCAACCAACGTGGCCGTGATCGCGGGCGCGACCGCGCCGCCAAGGAAGCCGGCAAAGGTATGGATCGAGAACGCGCGGCCCATCCGCGCGTCGTTCATATGCGCCGACAGGATGGCGTAATCGGCCGGATGATAGACGCTGTTGGCGATGCCGAGCAGCACCGCGGAAGCCATCAGCCAGGGATAGGTCAGGTGAAGCCCGAGCAGGATGAAGGAAAGCCCGCCGAGGCTGAGGCCGAGCAACAGCACGACGCGGGCGCCGATGTGGTCGACGATGTAGCCGAGCGGCGTCTGGGTCAGGCCGGAGACCACCGCGAATATGGTCAGCACAAAGCCGAGCTCGATAAAGCCGACGCCGAGTTGCATTTTGAGGAACGGAAACAGCATCGGCAGCACGAGCATGTGGAAATGGCTGACCCAATGGGCGAGCGAGATCAGCCCGAGGGTGCGAAATTCGCTGTCGGCTTTGTTGGGCGATTGGGCTTGTTGCGGTGCGGCGAGAACGTCGGCCATCGAGACTTGCGGATTCCGTGTCTGAGCGCCGGCAATATCGTTGAGGAGCAGTTATTTGTCCATGAATGCGGCTGCATGGCAGCCCTCGCGAACGGCGGCAAAGTCGGCGATAAATCATCAATTTGTATCGACAACGCGCAGGTTCCGATGGCCCTTGGCGTGCTCGTCCCGGAAGGCTCCAGCACCTCGGCCCGCGAGGCCGTCACGATTCTGGGATTGGCCGGCCATCACGTCGAGGTCTGCGATCCCTCGCCATGGTGCCTCGCGCGGTTCTCGCGCTTTGTGCGGAAATTTCACCGTTGTCCCGGCCTGCGCGACGATCCCGCAGGCTATCTCGCCTTTGTCGAGGCGCTGTTGGAGACGAACCGGTTCGACGTGCTGCTGCCGACGCATGAGCAGGGATTTTTGTTCGCGCGCGCCGCCGAACGGCTGCGCGCAGGCCTCGCGCTCCCCGCGTTTGAAAACTACCGCCTCGTGCACAGCAAGGCCGGCTTTAGCCGGCTGCTCGACGAACTCCGATTGCCGCAGCCGCAAACCTCCATCGTGGCATCGGAAGCCGCGTTGCGCGCGGCGGTCAGCTTCCCTGCCGTGATCAAGTCGTGCATCGGCACCGCGAGCCGCGGCATCTGGTTCGTGCGCGACGGGCGCGCACTCGATGAGGCGGTCTCGAAGCTTGTGGCAGACGATGCGTTCGCGGACGAGGTGCTGGTGCAGGAATGGGTCGCAGGTGCGGTCGAGAAGGCGCAGTCGGTATTTTGCCGCGGGCGATTGCTGGGTTTCCACGCCTATCGGCAGGTCGCCGCCGGCCTCGGTGGCGGCGAGGCGATCAAGGAGAGCGTCGGTCGGCCCGCGATCCGCACGATGCTGGAAAGGATCGGCGAGCGGCTGGCCTGGCACGGTGCGCTCTCGGTCGACTATCTGCTGCCGAATGGAAATTCGACGCCGCGCCTGATCGACTGCAATCCGCGGCTGGTCGAGCCGATGAGCGCGTATCTCGCCGGCACCGACCTCGTTCGTCTGCTGCTGCAAGTCTCGTGCGGTGGGACGCCCGCGGCACTGCCGGAAAGCCGGGCGGGCGTGCGCACCCACCTTGCCATGCAGGCGCTGCTCGGCCTTGCCGCGCGCGGTGGCACGCGGGGAGCTCTCTTGCGCGAATGTTTTCGCTTGGCAAGGGGCAGCAAACCCTATCACGGAAGTCAGGAAGAGCTGACGCCGGTTGGGACGGACTGGTTGAGCGCGGTGCCGCTAGGCCTGACGGCCGTCCTGCTGCTGGCGCGGCCGAGTGCGGCGAACACGCTGGCGCGCGGCTTCGGCGCGCATCTGCTCGGCCGCGAGAGCATGCGGCAGATCGAGAGCGGGATATCAAGCTAGCGCCGCCTGCTTCGCAAACGGGCGTGCTGCACCTGCTCATTCGACCAAATTGCGAGAGAACCTCTCGCCGAATGTCTTGGCGAAGCCGGCAGGGAAGGTTTAGGCTGTCCGGTGTCAGTACCGTTTTGGCTGCATGGAAGATCGCTCAGCTGCAAACGAGCGGAGCAGGCCGGCGATGAAGACGATATTGGTTCCCACCCAGAATACCCCGGCCATGAAGTCCACGCTCGAGACCGCGGTGCTGCTCGCGCAGCGCACCGGCGCCTACCTCGAAGGCATTCCATTGTGGTTTGGTGCGCCGGAGTTCGTCGTGGCGGAGCTCGCCAGCGGCTTTTCCATGGAGGTCTATCGGGCGCGCCGCGAGGAGGAAACGGCGGGCGCGCGCAAGCTGTTCGAGAGCTGCATGCAGCAACACAATATTGCAGCCGCCAAAACCACGGCCGAGGGCCCCTGGTTTGGCTGGTTTGACGCGGTCGCGCCGGGCGAATCCCTGGTCGGCAGCCACGGCCGTACCTTCGATGTGATCGTCATGGGCAGGCCGAGCGCCGAAACCGTCGGGCCCTACAACCGGTCGATCGAGTCGGCCCTGTTCGAGAGCGGTCGGCCCGTCCTGTTGTCGCCGCCGGTCGTCCCGAAAGAGATCGCGACCAATATCATGATCCATTGGAATGGCTCTACCGAGCAGGCTCGTGCCAACGCATTTGCGATGCCGTTGCTGCGCTTGGCTGCGCGGGTGACGGTGCTGACGGTCCTCGGCGGCCAGGATGTGCCGGGTCCGTCGGCCGATCAGGTCCGCAAGCAATTGCGTTACAGCGGCATCGCCGCCGAGCCGGTGCGCGTGGAGCTGGAGGGCCGCAGCACGGGTGAGGCCGTGCTCGCGGCGGCCGAAGCCCATGGCGCCGATCTCCTGATCAAGGGAGCCTTCACAAGGAACCGGCTGCGACAGATGATCTTCGGCGGCGCCACCAGCCACATCATGCAGCAGGCCCGGCTCCCGGTATTGATGGCGCATTAGCGTTTCGATTTGTCATCGGCCTGCTTTGGAGGTTCGCTCTTTCTGCCGGCGTTGCTCATCGCATCCCCTGATGACGTACCTTGTGCAACGGATCAGCCGTGCAGCACCGCGCCGCCGGCCCTCTTCCAGGCATCGATGCCGCCGGCGATATGGGCGGTGTTGGCCATTCCCGCCTCGCAGGCGGCTTTCACCGCCATGGCCGAGCGTTCGCCGAACGCGCAGAAGAACACGATGCGGCGGCCGGTCGCCGCCGCCACCTCGCGCAACATGCCGCCGGGCCTGAGGCTGTCGCCGATCGATGGATAGGGCGCATGCAATGCGCCCGGCAGCATGCCGTGCTTTAGGCGCTCGCCGGTTTCGCGCAGGTCGACCAGGAGAACGTCGGGCCGGCCGAGGCTCTCGATCGCCTCGCGCGCATTCAGCGACCGGCCTTCCCTGGCCAGCTCGTCCTGATGCAGCCCGACATGCATGTTGGCGGGAATCACGACGTCCATCAGCTTCGGGTTGGGCAAATTGAGGCTGCCCATCAGCTCGACATATTCGTCGATCGATTTCACCTGGAGCCGCGGATTGCAGCGCTTTTCCTCGCCGATGGTGGAGACGGTGTCGCCCTTGTAGTCATGCGCGGGGAACACCAGCGTCTGATCGGGCAATTTCAGCAGCCGGTTGAAGATCGAATCGTACTGGGCCCGCGCGCTGCCGTTCTGGAAATCGGTGCGGCCGGTGCCGCGAATCAATAGCGTATCGCCGGTGAAGACGCGGTCGCCCAGCAAATAGCAATAGGAATCGTCGGTATGGCCCGGCGTGTACATCGCCTCGAGCGTCAGGCCGTCGATCGTCACCTTGTCGCCGTCGGACACCCGCATCGAGACCACGTCCGCCTTGCTCTGCTCGCCCATGATGGTGATGCAGTGGGTGCGGTCGCGCAACTAGGCGATGCCCGTGACATGATCGGCATGCAGATGGGTGTCGACCGCTTTCACCAGCCTCAGGTCGAGCTCCTGCAGCAATTTGCAGTAGCGGTCGGCCTTCTCCAGCACGGGATCGAGGATCATCGCCTCGCCGCCGGGACGGCTCGCCAGCAGGTAGGAATAGGTGCCGGAAACGCTGTCGAAGAGCTGGCGGAAGATCATGGCCGGCCGTGCCTCCAGTGATTCCTGATCCTACCATATCAGGGCCGGATGTAGCTCCAGCCCGCCTCCTGCAATTCCATCAGCCGCACCACGCCGGATGGCACGATGCTCGCTTCCGGCACGAGCGCGATGGCGTGACCCTCGGCCTTCTCCATGGCTTGCCTGGTGTTGTTGCAGGCCGAGAACTGGATCTGGCCGGGAAACACCATGTCCTTGAGCCGCCGGAGGCGGTCCTGCACGGGCGAGGTGTCGGTGCGCAGCATGTGCAGGCCCGGGCCGTAGGCCACGATCTCGACGTCGACGTCTTCGTTCCTGTTTCGATAATATTCGATCACGTTGGTGGCGTTGTTCAGCACCATGTTCAACAGCTGCGGGTCGTTCTGGTCGACCTGGATCGCGATGCGGTGGGCCTTGGCGTCCGCGGCAAGCGCGGAGGCTGCGAATGTGATCGACAACAGGATGGCGGTCGCGACATGGCGAAACATTCAATGACTCCCTGATTGCTCCGTCATTGCGGGCGAAGCGAAATAGTCCCGCGCCGTCAGCGCGGATATGCCGCTTCCGCGCCGCGCAATGCGGATTGCGGCGGCCGACGAGGTGAGGCTACGGCCTCACCAGCGTATAGCCGTTTTCGGTCAGAAGCAGTATCTGCGCGACGCCGACCTGAACCGGCGTCGCGGCGGCAATGATGTCGGGCCGCTTTCCGCTGTCGCGCTCGATGGTGTCGACGGTATTCAGGCACGCGTCGAAGCGAACGCCCTGTGCGATCAGGCTTTCGACCTGCTTGCGGCCGGCATTGTCGCTGCGCAGCAGATCGATGCCGGGTCCGAACGCCACCACTTCGATCGCGACCTTGTCGGGGTCGTAGAATTTCAACAGATTGTTGGCGACGCTGATCACCAGGGCCTGCTTGCGCGGGTCATTATCGGAAAGCTGCAACACGATTTTGTGCTCGGCAAACGGCTTGTCCTGCAGCGGCACCTGTTGTGCGTGCAGGCTGCACGGCTGCGTTGCGGCAAGCGCCATCACGCCGGCGAGAACGCGAAGCAGCCTGCGCAAATTGTTCATTCCGCAATTCCCGGATTGTCGTC
>JAFAUV010000039.1 GCA_019243075.1 Bradyrhizobium sp. | reverse complement strand
AGCCCGACAAAGTTTTTCTCGCGCCGAAGCGCGGCCATCTTTTGCGGCGTCGACAAGGCCAGGATCGCGGTTGCGAGCTTCGGGTCGGTGAAGCGGAACAGGGCTGGCGCGCGCGGCGATTCCAGCACCAGATCGTTGCCGCGCCGTCGCAGATAGGCAAAGCGCGACAGCGCGATCCTATCCGAATTGCCGAGCTTCGCGACCTGCGGCCAGTAGTCCGGAATTTGCGGCTCGATCGCCGCGAGCGCGCCACCGTGCGGGAGCACGAGCCGATATTCCAGAAAGCCGCTGCGCGCGAGACGGCGCGCCAGCAGTTCGATTTCGCGGTCCGCCGGCTTCCTGGCCGGCGAGAACGACGCAACCGGCAGGCCTTCGGCAAAGCCCCGCGCGCGTTTCACCGAACCCGGGCCGATATGGCCAAGCTCGATCGCATAGCCATCGACATAGGCACCGACCTTGCCGTCGCCATAGACTTCCAGCGTCACCTGCTCGTTGACCCGCGCGAGCAGGGCGGGCGCGGCAGCCCTGTTTCCCGGCTTTTTCTTGGCAGTGCGCGACGGAGGCATGGGACCTCAGGTGTGCGGCAGGAACGGCGTGAGTTCGTCTTCTCGTCGCGGCCGATCGAGCAGGCCCATGGTCACGGGCACATCATACAGCCGGCCGGGCCCGAAGCGCTTGTAGAAATGCCGCAAGCCCGGGACGATCACCCGCACCACGGGGACGCCGACATCCGGCCGCGTCTGGTCGAGCACGAGGAAGTCGTAGCCGGCGCGGCGAGCGACCTCGACGCAGGCCTCGACCTGTTCTTTCACGCTGTCGAGCGGAACGTCGATGCCAAGTGGCGGCGCTGCGACGGAGTCCGCGGCCGGCTGCAGGAACGGATAATTCTCCAGCCTCAGCGGCGTGACGCCATCGAGCGTGGAGCGGTCGCCACGCAGCCCGCCTTCACCGATCGACAGAAACTGGCTGAGCTCGGTCAGCGACCGCAACAGCGCAATGCGGCGATCGAAATGCGAGCCCGAGCCGAACTCGATGTTCTCCTTGCCGTCGTTGATCCAGTGCATGATCGCGACATAAGTGGGGACGCCGAGGTCGCTCGTGATGTCGAGCACCCAGATCTTGCGGCCATGGTCGGCGAACTGGCTCTTGATGTCGCGGATATAGGCGTCGTCGAACTCGCCGAGGTCGACCTCGCTGCGCCGCAGGCGGTTGTACCACCAGATCGCGTAGGCATCGCGTTCGACCAATTCGAGAAAACCCTGGACGATCGCTTCCTCGCGGCTGTTGCCGGCGGCGCAGCCATTGGAGTCGGTGTGAAAATCCTCGTAAAAGAAATAGAGCAGGCCGGTCGGAAAATATTTGAAGCGCTGATCGCGCAGCGACCAGACCGGCGTCCACTCGATCTCCGCATCGGGATCGATCGGATCGGGGACGGGATGCGAGCCATCCGGCTGCGGCTCGTTCCGGCTGGCGAATTGCGCCTCGCTGAAATGCTGGACATCGTTGGCGAGGTAGGCCTCTCCTTTCGCGAAGTCGGTGAAGCGGCGCTTCATCCTGATCTCGTCGCCCTGGAAAATTCCCGAGTAGCGCTCGATGGCTTCCATCAACGCGCTCGCCTCGGCCTGTTCGGCGGTCGAGCCCTTACCGGAGCTGCCGCCGTTCAATCCCGATCGGAGCTGATCGACGTCGACGGCCGGCGCGGAAAAATTGTGATGGGCGAAGAAATTGGTGTTGAGCGGCAGGTCGCCTTCCATCTTCTCGAGTCTGGTCACCACGCCGGTCAGCGGGCTGACATGCTTGCGGTAGCGCGACACCGTGGTGCGCGAGGACACCGAGCGATAGCCGCCGCTGGTCATGATCAGGCGCGTACCAGGGTTGATGGTGACGGGCTCGGGCGCGCGCTTCGGATTCTGCAGCTTCTTGTCGCCGCAGACCGGGCATTGTGGGCGGCGGGCCACAAAATGCTTGGTGATGGTCGCGCCCATCAGGTCGAAGCTTGCGATATGTTCGCGCAGATCGGTACGGAAACCGGACGCGATCGCTTTGGCGATTTCGACCGCCGCGAACTGGATCGCGCCCTGGCCGAAGGGATTGCGGACCAGCGGCGATTCCGCGATGATGCGGCCTTCGGCGCGGTCGAGGAAACCCTTGATTTCCCGGTTGCGGAGCATGCGATCGGAGAGGCAGGTCCAGCACGCGCTCTCGCCCGGCTTGAACACGGGCCCCACCAGCGGAAACGCGCCGGACGGCTGCGCGAGCAGCCAAGGCGTCTTGTCATCGACGTGCTTGCGGTTCAATTCGGCGAGGCGGCGGTCGAGATAGTCGTTGACCAGCGTGACGGTGAGGTCGGCAGAGCGCGCGACGACGCGGACACCGAGATCGCTCAGCGCCCTCGTCAACTCCTTGGCGCCCTGCACGTCGATCGCCTCGACGCGAACCCTGCAATTCGCCAGAGCCTCTTCCGCGGCTTGCGGCGGAAGGCCGAGGCTCGCCCAGAAGCCTGCGACAGGACCGGTGGTGACGGGCGAGGCGATAGTGACGTAGCGGCGGTCATAGAGCCGCTTCAGGCCTTCCTGAATCTGATCGACCGGATATTTGCGCGACAGCTCGTGGATGAGGGCTTGCGTGTCCTTGCCATGCTTTCCGATCGCCTCGGCGATAGCGACATAGAGTTCGCCATGCAGGAAGAATTTCCGATGCTCCGAATAGAGGCAGATCGTGGCAGGCGGCAGCACATAGGCGGTGAAGTTCGGTGCGAATTGCACGATCTCCTTCGCCGCCTTCTTCACCGATTTGTTCACCGGTTTTTTGGCCGCCTGCCGCGGTGCGCGGGTCTTGCGTTTGGTTTTCATCGAATCAGCACGTGGTTTCTCGTCGACTATCCGGAAGGCGCCGCTGCATGGCAAAGCCATCGGGTGCCCGGCATTTTCGCCGCCCTGCGCGCTAGCACTTTTCGATATGAGTGGAAATACGCGCTTCCGACCCGCAGCCTATGCAGGGGGCAGCACGGCGCAGACGCAGACATGAATTGGCCGGGGCGAGCCCGGCCAATGAATCGTCGGTGATCAAGCGCAATCGGAGGATGCCGCTGGCTCAGCAGAGACGGCAGAAACCCCATGATGCGCAGCAGCGGGCGCAACCACCGCAGCCGCCACAACCGCAACCGCGGCAACCACAGCCACGACAGCCGCGGCAGCCGCCACACCGGCAGCCCCATGCCATCTGCTGCAAGCCGGTGCCGCCGTTTTCCTTGTCGAAGAGATGGAAGGTGGCGAGGCTGACGTCGGCGATTTCCTCTTCGCCAAGCAGGACGGACTGCGTCGGCGAGAAGTTCAGTTTCTGCGGAGTATCCGCAGTCGGCATAGCCGATGCTGAAGCGCCCCCTGCGAGCGAGAAGGTCAACCCGGCCGCGCCCAACGCCGGCACAGCGGCTTTGGTGACACGCTTCCGCTTAGAAGCTTGCTTCGACATAGTCGCATCTCCTCCATACCTGTAAGAAACAGTTTCGATTCATCCAGCCCGAACGATCCTACGCTAGAATTATCCTACGGCGCAAGGCCGTCATTCTCACTAACGTGTTGTTGTACATTCAGTTTCTGTTCATCTTGATGAATGTGATGGTGTCGCTCATGCAAAGCGATGGGCATGTTCTCGTGACAGGTTTGATGCGCAGCAATAAATGCTGCGGCGCAGTTTTTGCTCGCGCCCAGAGGAGAACGAGTTGACCGATCGCCGCGGAAGCTTCGCCTGGTACGAGCTTTTGACCACCCACGCGTCGGCCGCGCGCTCCTTTTACGGCGGCGTCGTCGGCTGGGAGGCAAAGGATGCGTCCACGCCGGCGTTTCCCTACAGCGTCTTCTCTGCGGGGCAAACCGAGATCGGCGGACTGATGGAGCTGCCGTCCGAGGCGTTGCGCATGGGCGCGGAGCCGCGCTGGGTCGGCTATGTCGCCGTCGACGACATTGACGATACGGTGGCGCGGCTGAAGCAGCTCGGCGGGTCGGTGTTCGTGCCGCCGACGAACAGCAATATCGGCCGTGTTTCCATCGTGGCCGACCCGCAGACCGCAACGTTCGGCATCGTGAGTGCCCTAACGCGCGGCGAGCCGGTTGCGGAGCCGCCGCTGCCGGGCAGTGTGGGCTGGCACGAGCTGCTCGCGGCCGACGGCAGCAAGGCATTCGCCTTCTACAGCGAGCTGTTCGACTGGCAGCCGGTCCCGCGCGACAAAGATCGCCTCGAACCCTACCAGCTCGTATCCGCGGGTGGGCGCACCAACGTCGGCATGTTCACCAAGCTGCCACGCGCACCGGTGCCGTTCTGGCTGTACTATATCGAGGTCGCCGACATCGCGCTTGCCGCGGCGCGGGTCAAGGAGGGCGGCGGCCGCGTGGTGCAGGGCCCGATGGAATTGTTGGGCGGAAGCTGGATCGCGCGCTGCATCGATCCGCAAGGCGCGATGTTTTCGTTGCAGGGAAAAACCAGCCAGACCGGCATTGAGCCGGCTTCGACCAGAGAGCTGGGCTGGTCTTCGGAGTGGGGCGGCTTTGCCTCGCGCGGCAAGGTGGTGGCGCAGCCCAGCACCAGACCGAGCTCAAAGTCGAAAGGCTGATGCCGCGTCGGCTGACACGCTAAGACGGTGCGGCCGGAGCGACTGCGGCCGGCCTCGGGCCCTTGGCGGCCGGCTTGTCCTGCCTTTTCGACCAGGAAATGTAGTAGGCCACGACCGTCATGATCATGATGCCGGCGAGACTGACCAGGATCTGCGCCAGCAGCGAGCCCGAGCTCAGCATCAGGGTGAAATGCGCGACAAATGACAGGAACACGCCGACGCAGAACACGGCGAGCGACTGCTGTCCGCAGACGATCGCAGGATCAAAGCCCTTCCACTCCAGCGCCGGCCAGGTCTTCGGGATGAAGCGCACCACCAGCATTGCGATCACGACGAAATGGATGAAGCGATAGGGCGCCATATAGGTCTTGTCGTTGGGATTGAAGGCCGCAAACAGCCAGTCCGGGAGCATCGCACCGAAGTCCGGGAAGCGTCCAGCGAACGTCATGATCAGGGCAAAGATGAGGTAGGCCACGCCCAAATAGAGCGCAGCGCTCGAGTTGATGATCGTGGCCGCCTTTTTCGCGCCCCCCAGCGCGCACCAGGAGCCGAAGATGAAGATCACCTGCCAGCAATAGGGGTCGAAATACCAAGCCCCGGCCGGATAGGCGGCAAAATTCCAGGCGAAATGCCGTGCCAGCAGCCACAGCACGATCGAAGCCAGCATGGTGAGATCGGGCTGACGCAACATCAGCCAGAGCACCGGCGGGAAAAATCCCATCAACACGATATAGAGCGGCAACACGTCGAGATTGACGGGCTTGAACTTGAGCAGCAATCCCTGTCCGAGCGTCTGGGTGGCGTGGTCGACGAGGCCGGCGACGTTGAACTCGCTGATGATCTCGGAATCGCCGAAGCGCTGCGCCAGGAAGCTGATCGCGACGATGTAGATCACGAACAGGATGATGTGGGCGACATAGAGCTGCCAGACGCGCTTGAACAGGCGCGTGGCGCCGACGATGAAACCGCGCTCGATCATCATTCGCGCGTAGACAAAGGAGGCGGTGTAACCGGAAATGAACACGAACAGGTCGGCGGCGTCGGAAAAGCCGTAGTTCCGAGTCGTGACCCAGTTCACGACGTTGTCGGGGATGTGATCGAGGAAGATCGCCCAGTTCGCGATCCCGCGAAACAGGTCGAGGCGGAGGTCACGTCCTTTGTCCGGGAGGATTGCGTTGATTTTCATGGGCGCCGTTTCGAACTGGGGCTTTCGCTCGGAAGTCGAGTGACTCTGGGTCTAGTTTGGCCGGCCTTCACAGCGCAGCAATGAGATTGTCACAGCGCGGCATAGTGACTATACCGGTCGTCAACGGGTAACATTCAGACGGGAATGATCGGCCCACACGCCGCCGATCCTATCTTGGATGTTTCCGCCAAGCGCTTCAATATCGCATCTCAGGGGACCCCGCCATCCATGACCGCTCGCATTTTTAAGCCTGCCAAAAACGCGATGCAATCGGGTAGGGCCCAGACCAAAGAATGGCGGCTCGAATACGAACCCGAGCAGCCGCGCGCGATCGAGCCCTTGATGGGCTGGACCTCCTCCGGCGACATGAAGCAGCAGCTCACGCTGCAGTTCGACAGCAAGGAGGAGGCCGTCGCCTATTGCGAGCGCAAGGGCATTCCCTACCAGGTGATCGAGCCGAAAGGGTCGGCACATCGCCAGGTGGCCTATGCCGACAATTTCGCGTTCCGGCGCGGCGAACCCTGGACGCATTAAGTGGTTGCTGCGACGGTGGACGAACTTCGGGAAAGCAGGCACTAGCCAGCCACAAGGCTCCGCGCCGGCTTGCGCTTGCCCCGCAACGAGGCTGCGGCGCCGGGGGAAGTGACGCCGGACAAGACCAGTCTCTCATGTGCCGCCACGATGGCTTCCCTGGTCAGGCGTCCGCC
>JAFAUV010000389.1 GCA_019243075.1 Bradyrhizobium sp. | reverse complement strand
TCGCACTGGCCGGCGCGCACCAACCTGGCGCAGGCGCTGATGGCGACCGGGCAGATGGTCGTCGCCAAGGCGCTGCTCAACGAATTGGCGGAGGAGCGGCCGGACGACGCGCAGGTCCAGCATCAGCTCGGCAAGGCTTCGTTCGAGCTGAACGAGGTCGATGCCGCGCTCGAGCATTTCAACAAGGCGGTCGCGCTCGATCCGGGCAATGCCGAGAGCCTGTACTGGATCGGCGGCATCCGGCAACAGCAGGGTGACGCTGCGGCGGCGCAGGCGACCTATGCCGCGGCGGCGCAGATCCAGCCCTTGATCCGCAAGCGGGCGATCAAATCGCCGGCGGATTTCCGCGTGCTGGCGCTGTATGCGCCGTTCGGCGGCAACACGCCGATGGAATATCTGTTCAAGGACGTCGGCTATGACACCGATACGCTGGCGCTGTTCGATACGAGCAAGCCGGATTTGTCGTCGCTCGGATCATTCGATCTCGTCATCAACCTGATCTCGGATGCCGACCAGTCCGAAGCCGTGCTGCCGTTAGCCGCACACCTCGCCGCGCAGGCGGGCAAGCCCGTCATCAACGATCCCGCCAAAATCAGCCACACCACGCGCGACGCCATCACCGCATTGCTGTCGGAGATTCCGGGCTGCCGCATTCCCCATATCCTGCGTCTGCCGGCGGACAAGGACGTCTCGGCAGTCGTGCGCGAGGCAGAGTTGCGGTTCTCGTTCCCGCTGCTGGTGCGGCCCGCCGGCACGCATGGCGGCGATGATTTCGAGAAGTGCGCCGACGGTGCCGCGCTTGCGGGCTTCCTCAAGCCGCGTCACGGTGACCACTATCTCATTCAATATATCGATTACGCCTCCGCCGACGGCCACTTCCGCAAATATCGCTTCATCTTCGTCGGCGAGAAGATGATGCCCTATCATCTCTGCATCGGAAACGAGTGGAAGGTGCACCACGTTTCCACCGACATGGCCCACCATGCCTGGATGCAGCAGGAAGAGGCGGCGTTCCTCGCGGCTCCCGGCGCGGTGTTCTCGCCCGCGCATTACCGGACGCTGAACGCGATCCGTGAGCGCATCGGGCTCGATTATTTCGGCATCGATTGCGCGCTCGACCGGGAAGGCAATGTCGTCGTGTTCGAGGTCAATGCTTCGATGCTGGTGCACGCTCGTAATGAGGACTTCCCCTACAAGGACCCCTACGTCCGCGCCATCAAGGACGCCTTCGATGCAATGCTGCACGAGCGGGCGGGGAAAGCGTTCTAGTTCTTCGTGTTTTGAATCGGCTTACCTGCAGCCTCGGTGCACCTCGGCCCGCTTGCGGGGAGAGGTCGGCGCGCAGCGCGCGCCGGGTGAGGGGGGCTCTCCGCAAGTTCCGCTGCCATCGAATCCTTGGAGGCAGCCCCTCACCCTGACCCTCTCCCCGCGAAGAGCGGGGAGAGGGGAAAATGAGGGGTCACTGCGCGTAGATATATTGCAGCAGCGTCCGACCGACTGCTTCGAGGCTTTGCGTCGAGCATTTGTCGGGCGTGTCCTGCAACGTGTTGTAGAAGGGCTCGTAGTCGAAATCGATCACCACGACGCTGGGGATTCCGACCTCCTGCAGATTGGTGTGGTCGTCCTCGATCGAGTAGCGCAACGGCGTGGGATTGAAGGATTTCGGCGCCGTCTTCACGCCGATGTCCCAGAACTTCTTGACCTCATCGGGCGCGGAGCGGATCGAAGACGGCTCCGGCTGCAGGTGCAGATCGCGGTCGCAGACCATGTCGAAGTCGATCGCCTTTTCCGGCTTGGCGTTCGGATAGAAATCGGCGAGGTGCTCGGCGAAATGCGCCGAGCCGACCGGCTTGAAATTCGGATCGCCGGCGCCCATCGAGATCGCGCCTTCTTCGCCGTCGAAGAAGATCATATCGATGCCAACAGGCGGATCCGGCAGCAGCGACAGCACGCGCGCGGTTTCCAGCAGCAGGGCGACACCGGAAGCGGAATTGTTGGCGCCCGGCATCGGCGCGTCCGGATGCTTGGCGTCGCGATAGGCCTTGATGATGCTGTCATAATGCGTGGTGACGATAATGCGGCGCGGATTGTCGGGGTTGAGGCGTGCGATGATGTTGGTCATCGCCATGGTCCGCCCGGCCGCGCGCTCGACCCAGCGTTCGGTCTTGACGGTCTTGAACTTGGTGTTGGCGAGCTCCGCCATGATGTAGTCGATGGTCTGCTGGTGCCCCACCGTCTCCATCGCGCGCGGCGTGAATTTGAGGAGCTGCACGATGATGTCGAGCGCATGCTGGCCGCTCCACTGCTCGGTCTGCACCTCGGCGAAGGCCGGCAGCGCGAGCAGCGCCAGCGCGGCTGCGGCCGCTCGCTTTGGGAATCGGAAGCCGGAGGTTGGCGACATCATGAAATATCCCGGGTTGGCATTTTCGCCCGCGTCATAGACCATCGGTCGGGGGGCGGATAGGAGAATTGTCCGCCTGCCTACGCAGGTTTGATCGGGCCGGATCTCGCGTTGATTACCGAAGGCATGAGGACATCGCGCAGGCTGGTCGCGGCCCTGCTGGTGATCGCTGCGCAAGCGCTGTCCAAACAGCGACAGGTCGCCACGCCAGCCGGTGAAGGGAGCGCCGATGCACGCCTGGCGCCTGCCGACAGGCCGGTGGTGCCTTTGCCGGGCTGCGCCGCCGAGCATGGGCCTGTTGCACCGCAGCGTCGATAGTTCTTCGTAGAACTACGGGCATAGCTGTGCCCGATGCCGTACTTAGGAATTTATCAGGCTTACCGCGCTATCATTGGGCGTCGTTTATGTCCGATTTCGCCACTCGCGGTGACTTCATTGCGCATGATATTCATTGGCCAGGCCCGCGGCCGGCTGCAACTTGGGCTGCGCGGGCAAATCCTGTTGCTGGGCGTGGCCGGCGTTCTCGTCGTCGGCGCGATCTATCTTGCGGGGCTGCAGGTCGAGGAGCGCAGCCAGCGCGAAGCGCTGCGCTTTGGCGCGCTCGAGCGGCTGACCGCCAAGGTGTCGGAGAACCTGCTGCAGGCGCGCGAGACCGCGACGCAGTTCCTGCAGAAGCCGAGCGACAGGAAGGTCGCCGCCCACGACGAGACGGTGCAGGCGGCGGTCGCCGGCCTCGGCGAGATCGAGGCCATCGCCGAGAAACTGCCCGAGGGTGACCCGCTGCGACAGGCGTTGTCGTTTCGCCCGGTGATCGGCAGCTACACCACGCGCTTCTCCAATGTGGTCGCTGCTGAGAGGCTGATCGGCTTCAACGAAAACGACGGCTTGCAGGGCAAGCTCCGTGGCGCCGTGCATTCGGTGGAAGCGAAACTGAAGACATTCGACCAGCCGCGACTTTCCGTGCTGATGCTGATGATGCGCCGCCATGAGAAGGATTTCATGCTGCGCGGCGACGAGAAATATGGCGACGAACTGACGACGCGGGCCAGCGAGTTCAAGACGGAGCTGGCGAAGGCCGAGCTGCCCGACGAGGCCAAGGCCGAGATCGCCAAGCTGATCGACGTCTACAAGATGAGCTTCCTGGCCTACATGGCCGGCGCGAGCACGCTGAGCGATGAGACGACCGATCTCACGCAGATCTACGACCGGCTGCGGCCGGCGCTGAACGCCGTACGCAAGGCCGCCGACGACCGGCTCGGCGCGGTCAGAGCCGATCTCGCCACCGTGCGCGGCTATGTGTTCTGGTCGATCTGCATCACGATTGCGGCCGTGATCGGCGCTGCGCTGCTGTTCGGCCGCTGGATGTCGGCGCCCATGATCAGGATGGTCGCGGCGATGGAGCATTTGGCGAAAGGCGATCTCGATTCCGAGGTGACGAAGGTCAATCGCCGCGACGAGATCGGCAAGATTTCGGAGGCGCTCGCGATCTTCCGCGACAAGCTGCGGGAGAACCGCAGCCTCGCCGCGGACCAGGAGCGGGCCAAGCAAGAGGCGGAGATCGGGCGCAGAAAAGCCATGCTGGAGATCGCCGATGGTTTCGAGCGCAGCATCGGTCAGGTCGTCGCGACGGTCTCCAGCGCTTCCGCCGAGATCGAGCTTGCGGCCGAGAGCCTGAGCCGAACCGCGGAAGCGACGCATTCGCTGTCGGCCAATGTCGTGGCGGCCTCGGAGCAATCTTCGGCCAGCATGCAGTCGGCCGCGTCCGCATCCGAGGAGATGGTCTCCTCCGTCTCCGAGATCGCCCGCCAGGTGCGGGAATCGCAGCGCGTCGCAACCTGTGCCGTCGCGCAAGCCGACCAGACCAATGCACGGATGGCCGAACTATCGCAATCCGCAGGCCGCATCGGCGAAGTGGTCAGGATGATCTCGGCGGTCGCCGAGCAGACCAATCTGTTGGCGCTCAATGCCACCATCGAGGCGGCGCGCGCGGGCGAGGCGGGGCGCGGATTCGCCGTGGTCGCCGCCGAGGTCAAGGCGCTGGCGAGCCAGACCGCGAAGGCGACCGAGGAGATCGGCAACCAGATCACGCAGATGCAATCGGCAACCCAGCTCTCGGTCGGCACCATCAGGGAGATCAGCGCCACCATTCGGCAGATCTCGGAGATCGCCGCGCAAGTCGCCGGTTCGGTCGAGCAGCAGGGCACGGCGACCCAGGAGATCGCCCGCAACGTGCAGCAGGCCGCGCAAGGAGCGGCCCAGGTGTCCGGCCATATCGGCGAAGTCAACCGCGGCGCCTCCGACACCGGCGCTTCCGCCGGACAGGTACACAGCTCCGCCCGTGCGCTCTCGAACCAGAGCAATCGCCTCAGGATCGAAGTCGAGCAGTTCCTGGCAACCGTCAGAGCCGGCTGAAGCGCATTGCCCTTCTCCCGTCGTGGAGAAGGCGGCACTACCAAGCCTGGTCTGACTTCACTACCCCGTCCGCGCGCGCGGCAGGTTGACGGCTGTGCCGGTGAGCGCGGCGCGACGGTCGGCGACGGCATGATGGAACTGGTCGAGCACGAGGCCGTAGGCGGCGAGATCGGACTCCTCGATTGCGCCGTCGTCGTAGCAATCGAGCGTCTCGCGCAGGATGTCGTCGGCCTCGCATTGCATGCCGTCTAGCTCCTCGATCGAATCGACCTTGCGCACCCTGGTGATGGCCTCCACCAGCCGCTCGCGATGCAGGATGTTCAGCTTGCGCTCGTCGCGGCGGATGAAGTGGCGGATGGCGGCGGTGGCCGAGCCCAGCACCGAGAACGACAGCACCACACCCCAGATGTAGTCGCTGTACTTGTCCATGAAGGTGCGCTCGGTGCCGTCGATATAGGCGGCAGCGCCGGGATGCGCCGGCAGCGCCGCGTCCTTGTCGGTATCGGGCTTCTCGATCTTGGAGGCGCCTTGGATTTCGCGCGAAAGCGACGGCTTGGCGTTGAAGATCTGCCGGGTCAGCGCGCCGACCGTGGCTTCCGACAGCGTTTTCGGCGCGACGATCAGGTGATTGACGCTGACGGTCTCGACGGTGTCGTCGGGCCGCGCCGGCGAGGTGGTGATCGAGCTGCCGGGGATCTCCTCGGACTCGTAGAGCGGATGACGCGCGGCGATCGCCTCCGACACGTCGATCGGCAGGAAGGCCGGTTCGCCGCGGAGCCGCGCCGTGGTCGCGATCGCATCCGCGGTGATCTTGCTGTCGAGCGGGCCAACCGTCATGAACGCATCGATCGAATTATCCTTCACCATGTCGTTGATCTGGTCGGTCGAGAACTGCGCAACCTCGACCTTGTCGGGATCGACGCCGGACTCCTTCAGGATGACGTGCAGCAGTTTCACATTGACGTCCGTCCGTCCGATCACGCCCAAGCGATGGCCGGGCAGGTCGCTGATCGCCTTGACCTTCGATTTGCCGCTCTTGCGCGGCGCGCCCTTTGGCGTCGGGGCGGTCCACAGCAAGACCACGTTCTTGCGCAGGATCGCAACCGACTCGGTACCGTCGGGCATCTCCTCGTCGGTGCGTGCCACCGCGAGATCGGCTTCACCCGAAGCGAGCACCTTGATGCTGTCCACCGGCCCGGCGGTCTGCACCACCGACAGGCGAACCGAACTGCCTTCCTGCGCAAAGTTCTGCGCCAGTCCCTGGATCAATTGCAGGTCGCCGCTTCCGGGCGGGCCGACGGCGATCCGCAGCGTGGTCGGACGCAGCAGATAGAAGGCGGTGCCGGCCGCGGCGGCAAACAGCAGAAGGCCGGCTGCGAGCACCAGCAGCGCGGAACCTCTTTTCTTGCGGCCGCGCGGCGCATTTTCGCCCGTGCCGGTCAATCCGTCGGAACTGGACATGTCGCTGCCACGCAAGGAAAAACTCAGGCGCTTGGCCGGCAGGATAGCACGTAACCGCTCCAATTTCCCCACCGAACGGTCGAAATTTCGACGCGGTGCGGGATCAGCCTTAACTGGTAGTCGATTCGAACTCGGCGGAGTTCCATGTCAGTTCAGGGGTGTTGGTCATGGGAAGCTTGTATTCGCCGGGCAAGGCCAATCGGATAGCACCGTCGCCGTTCGGCGACGAGGACGGTTTTGACGGCGACCTCGATCCCGGCGTGATCCGGCTGCTGGAGGAAAACGCCCGCCTGCGGGCGTTGGTGACGCAGCTCTCCAGCCTCGTGCTGAAACACGTCGCCGATCAGAAGTAGGCCAAAGACCTACCTTTGCGCGAATCCGTCAGACCCTGCCGGAGGCTTCCGGTGGCGTGCCTGCTCTGCTATGAAGCCGCCCAACGCGGGCCTGGATGCGCGCGTTGCGGTCCCGTAGCTCAGCCGGATAGAGCGGCGGTTTCCTAAACCGTAGGTCGGAAGTTCGAGTCTTCCCGGGATCGCCAATTCTCAGGTTGCAATCACGCTTCCTGTTTGGCCGGGCAGGTGACGGCTGCCATCGTCTCGGCTCGCATCATGGGCCTGACGGCCCAGATCGCAAGCGATGCGGCAAACAGATAGAGTCCAGCCTCGGCCGCAAACACCAGCGCGTAGGACAGCGATAGCGACGGCAGCAGATGCTGGGTGGCGTCGCTCGCGACCGTGCCGAGGAAGCCGCCGGCGCCGTAGGAGACCGCCTGCGACGCGCCCCAGATTCCCATGCGCGTGCCCTCTCGATTGCGGTGTCCGGCGCCGACCAGGTTCATCATCGCGCCGATGGCGACGATGGCGTAGACGCCATTGGTGATTCCCATCAACAGGATCGATGCGCGCAGCGGCCAGCCGGGACCCATGGCCGCCGCCATCGCGATGTTGAACAGCGCGAGCGCGGAGGCGGTACAGGCGCCGACGATCCAAGGCGTGGTGCGGGTGCGCCACGCCGGCATCAGCCGGTTGAAGAGCGGCACGAGGGTCATGCCGATCAGCGTGCCCGTGTGCTGGAAGCCCGCCAGTTTCGTGGTCTGGCCCGGCGTCATGCCGAACACGGCGCCGGCAAACGGCTCCAGGATCAGGTCCTGCGAGCTATAGGCCAGCATCGAGACGAAAATGAAGATGGCAAAGCGGCGCGCCTGCCGCTCGGCCAGGATTTCCAGCAGCTCGGCGCGGAAGTTTGATTTGGGCGGCGGTTCGCTGCTGCGCTCGCCCCGCCCCGCCTCGCCTTCGACGTTCCAGACGCCGACGACAGTGAGGATCACCGCGATCGCCGAGACCGATGCGGAAACTGCGACCAGCCTTGTGCCGGAAAACGGATCGAGCGCGTGGCCCGCCGCTGCGGTGGTCCCGATAAAGCCAGTCACCATCATGATCCAGGCGATCGAGGCCGCCGTCGTTCGCCGCGCCGGCTCGGTGCGCTTGGCCAGCAGGACGAGCAGCGATGTCCCGGCCGCCGAGACGCCGACCCCGATCAGCATGAACGCCACCACGGCAAGCGCGATGCCGAGGAAAAGATGGGTCGCCATCCAGGCCGTTGCCACCGCGGCGAGCGCGCCGCCGGTCGCATGCAGCATCATGCCGCCGATGATCCAGGGGGTGCGGCGGCCGCCGATGTCCGAACCATAGCCGAGACGCGGCCGAAGCACCTGCATGGCATAATGCAGGCCGACCAGGATGCCGGGCAGCATCGAGGGCAGGCCGAGCTCGACCACCATGACGCGGTTCAGCGTCGCCATGGTGAGAACCGTCACCGAGCCGAGCGCGGTCTGCACCAGGCCGAGCCTGATCATTCCGAACCAGGAGAGCGGCTGCGCAGCACTGGTCATCATCGTCGCTGCAACTCGCATGCGCCGCGCTGCTGCACGCGACCATCGGTGACGGCAACCACCCCGACCGAAAACGCTTCGGCCGTGATGGCGTGGGAAGGCAAGGAGCCAGCAAGAGTTTCGGTCGTCATGCTGCAATCCCGTGGGCGGCCTTGCAAGGGCCGCGGCCCAAGGTGAACCACATTGCGGGCCCACACAACCGATGAAACGGGAATGCCGTCGCAGGCGTGAGCGCCGGCTTCCTACCCGGTGAACATCCAGAGCTGCTCGCTCGCCATGTAGCCGGCAAGCAGCAGGGCGCCAAAGGCGATCATGAGCGCCGAGGCGCCGACTTCGACCGTTCTCATGGCAAGCATGCCCCATCCGGGCTGCGTCGCGGCGATGCGGCCCGCAACCTGCCGCGCGCCGACGGCAAGCGTGGCGATCGCGGCGACGGTCAGCGCCGTGCCCAGTCCCATGAGCAGCGTCGCACCGACACCGGTCCAGAACAGGTCCTGCGCGAGCGCAAATATCAGAACGATGATCGCCCCGGAGCAGGGACGCAGGCCCACCGCCATCACCGCGGAGAGGCCGCGGCGCCAGCCGCCGGCGCCGCCGAGCTCTGCGGGCTCCGGTCCATGGGCGTGGCCCCAGGCCGAGGCGTGATGGTCATGATCATGGTCATGGTCGCCATGACAATGGAAGCCGTGGCCGACATCGCAATGCCGGCAGCCGATCGCGCCGCCGCCGTGACGATGAAAGACGAGGTCGGTCCCGATGGACGATGATGCCACCGCGACCTGCTCGACCGGCCAATCGAATTGGCGAACCGCGATCATCAAGCATCGGCCTTTGACGAAGAGCAGGCGCACTCCGATCAGGACGATCAGCCCATAGCTGACGATCTCGACGACATGGACCGTCCATCCGATCGTCTTCGCCGTCGCTTCGAGCAGCATGGCCGCGATCAAGACGATGATGATGGCGACGACGGATTGGATGGCCGCGGATACAAACGACAAGGCGACACCGCGGCGCCAGGTCTCCTCAGTGGCGAGAAGATAGGAGGAGATCACGGCCTTGCCGTGGCCCGGGCCGACCGCATGAAAAATGCCGTACAGGAACGAGATGCCGAGCAGGGCCCACATGGCCGCGCCGTCATCCTTGCTGGCGCGGATGTAGCCCGACAGCGAGCGGTAGAACGCCGCCTGCTCGGCAAAGGCCCAGCCGACGAGGCCCGAGCCGGACAGCCCGGCGCCTGCCGGATGCGGGGCGCCGAATGGCACGCCCTGCGCCAGTGCCGCATCGGCAGCACTGGCTGCGAATGCCGCTGTCAGGATGAGAAGGATGGCGGTACGCATGAAACCGGTGAAGCGAACCTTCATGCTGTACCGCTGCCGCGACGAAGACATCATGGGCAATTCACCAGCATCTTGTTGGCGAAGATCTCGCCAAAGGCGCTCGAGGCATCCAGTGGCGTGGCGTCGAGTTGGCTGAGCCGCATCTGTTCGGCGGGCGTCGGCTCGTGCGGCAGGTCGACTTTCAGTAGGCATTGCGGCGGCGCGCCGCTCAGGGATACCGGCTTTTCCTTGGCGAATTCGAAGTCGACGAAGATCGTGGGATCGTAGACCTCGACCTGCAGCGTCTTCGCCGCGACGGGGGCTTTCAACGGCAGCGTGAAATGCAGGACCAGTGAGGGCTTTGCATATTCGAGCCAGTAATCGACCGGTTCGGCGAATTTCAGCTTCTTGCCGTCACCGCGCGCAAATGTGAAATAGTTGTATTCCTTCAGCGACTCGACGTTGAGCTTGGCGAGCGAAGCCAGTTCCTCGCTGGTGTACTCGCCCTTGCGCGCATGGTGGATGCCTTGCAGCGCATAGGCCGAGAACATGTCGTCGAACCTCCAGGCATGGCGGACCGCGGTCATGGCGCCGTCCGCCGCATAGAGGATTTCGCTGTGCAGGGTGACCCAGACATGGGGATGCGCGGCGGCGCGCGCGGTCAGCAGCGCCGCTGCCAGGCACGCGCAGGCGATTGATCGTTTCATCATGGAATGTCCATCGGGCTTGAATGCGGACAGGCCGCGATGGCTGCGGCAGGCAGCCACCACGCGCCGGAGAGGCTCAGGCGTTCTCAGGCAAAGGGCGGCGCGCGCGGCTGGAACGGCGCGCGCGGTGTGGCAGCGAACCCGATGGTGTTGATGAAACGACGGTCGATGCGTTGGAAGCCGAGCACCGCCGGCGGCCGCGGCGCATCAGGAACGAAGCATGTCGACCATAGCAAGCCCGAAAAGCAGACCGGGCAGAAGTCTTCATCGTCGACCAGTTTCGACGGCGATTGATTAGACGCTTCCACGCCGGCCGGCCGATGCCAGCTGTCGGCGGCACGCGGCTTCGCGAGCGCGGTTCCGGTCGCGGAAAGGTCGCGGGCATGGATATGAGCGAACGACAGGGCAAGCTGCAGCGCCAACGCGATCAGCGCGAGGTAAGCGCCGCAACGTTTCGTGAAGCTGCGCAACAGCGTTGGCCCCCGCCCGCGTCAAACTGCCGGCCCTTTCGCCCATCATCGAGCACACGAATATGGCGGCATTTGCCAAGCGCTATCCACAATCCGCGAACTCCTGGAAGTCGTTCACCGTCGCTGAGAGCGGCAGACGGCTTCCGGGCTTGACATTTCATCGCAAGCCGAGTGTTACGTTATAACATAACGCATGTAAACTCAATTGGCACGGAGCCTGCCTTGATCGGACGGCCATCGACGGCGCGGCAAGCCTCGAAGAAGTCTCGCTGCGGATCAACCGGCCGCCTGGTCCGGTGGCTCGCCCCTTGGCTGGCCGGGATGATCATGGGTCTTGCGGTCCTGCCTGCCTCCGCTCAAGACAAGGCGGACCGCCTCAAGGTGGTGGCGACGTTCTCGATCCTCGGGGACCTCGCGCGCAATGTCGGCGGCGACCGCGCCGATATCGTGACCCTGGTCGGGCCGAACAGCGACATCCATGTCTACATGCCGACGGCCGCCGATGCGCAGTCGGTGCGGAGCGCACGACTTCTCATCGTCAATGGCCTCGGCCTCGAGGGCTGGCTGCCGCGACTGATCGAAGCCTCGGGCAGCAAAGCCAACATCGTCATCGCCAGCAACGGGGTCGCGCCGCGCAAGGTCGAGCCCGGCGAGATTCTCAGCCGTCACCATGCGCCGGGCTCGCTCGATCCGCATGCGTGGCAATCCGTGACCAATGTGGAAATCTACGTCGCCAACATCCGCGATGCCATGGTGGCAGCCGATCCGGTCAATGCCGGCATCTACAAGGCCAATGCGGATGCTTATCTGGCGATCCTCAAGGCGCTCGACCACGACATTCGCGACGCGCTCGCGCAGATACCGCCCGAGCGTCGAAAGGTGATATCGAGCCATGGCGCGTTCGGCTATTTCGCCGGCGCCTACGACATCACCTTCCTGGCGCCGCAAGGCGTTTCGACCGACAGCGAGCCGAGCGCACGCGACATCGCCGGCCTCGTGACGCAGATCAGGACCGAGAGGATACCGGCGGTGTTTCTGGAGAATGTCAGCGACCCCAGGCTGATCCGCCAGATCGCCGCCGAAGCGGGCGCGACCGTCGGAGGGACGCTTTATTCCGACAGCCTGACCGGTGCGGATGGCGAGGCGCCGACCTACATCGAGCTGATGGAACACAATATCAAGACCATCGCGGGCGCTCTCGGCGACCGATCGTAACGCCATGAGTGACGCTGGGCCGCTGCGGATCGAAACGGGCCACGCGGGTGCCGTCTCTGCGCTGTTGACCAGGCCTGCGCAAGCGCGCGCCTGCTTCGTCTTCGCCCATGGCGCGGGCGCCGGCATCACGCATGCGTTCATGGCGGCGGTGGCCGCCGGCCTTGCCGAACGCCATATCGCGACGCTGCGCTATCAGTTTCCCTACATGGAGAAAGGCGGCAAGCGGCCCGACCCGCCCGCCATCGCCCATGCGGCCGTTCGTGCCGCGGTCGTTTCCGCCGCGCGGGCTTGTCCGGGCCTGCCGTTGATCGCAGGCGGCAAATCCTTTGGCGGGCGCATGACCTCTCAGGCGCAGGCGAAGACGCCGCTTGCGGGCGTTGCCGGTCTCGCATTCTTCGGCTTCCCGCTGCACCCGGCGGGAAAACCGTCGAGCGAGCGCGCCGAGCATCTTGACGAGGTGGAAGTCCCGATGCTGTTCGTGCAAGGCACCAACGACGATCTGGCCGAACTCGACCGGCTCAAAGCCGTGGTGAAGCGGCTCGGCGCCCGCGCGAGGCTGCATCTGCTTGAGGCGGCGGACCACTCCTTCCACGTGCCGGCGCGCTCCGGCCGGAAGGATGCGGAGGTGATGGCGGAAGCGCTGGATGCCTTTGCCGCGTGGATTTCCGCCCTGCGCTTCTGAGCGGATCAACTTGTCAAATCTCCCGGAGTGCGCCTTGCTGGCGCCGGCCTGCGGATCATGCCATGGTCCGGCCGCCAATGATGTCGTCGGAGAAAATTGAATGCTTGACGTGAGGAACGAGGCTGCCGCGTTGGCGCCCGCCACAGCACCTGCAGAGTGGACCAGTGCGACGGCGGCCGCGATCTATCGTCTGCCGTTCAACGATCTGCTGTTCCGAGCGCAATCGGTACATCGGCAGCATTTCGATCCCAATCGCGTGCAGTTGAGCCGGCTCCTCAACATCAAGACCGGCGGCTGTCCGGAGGATTGCGGCTATTGCAGCCAGTCCTCGCATCATGCGACGGGGCTTGCCGCCTCAAAGCTGATGGACGTGGACAGCATCGTTGCCGAAGCGCGCAAGGCAAAAGCCGGCGGCGCGGCGCGCTACTGCATGGGCGCGGCGTGGCGCAACCCGAAGCCGCGCGACATGGAGGCGATCGTCCGGATCGTCGCTGCGGTCAAGGCGCTCGGGCTCGAGACCTGCATGACGCTCGGCATGCTCGATCGCGAACAGGCGGAGCGGCTGAACGAGGCCGGCCTCGACTACTACAACCACAACATCGACACCTCGGAGCGCTATTACCCGACCGTGACGTCGACCCGCAGCTTTGCCGATCGCCTGGAGACGCTGGAGCATGTCCGCCAATCCGGCATGAAGGTCTGCTGCGGCGGCATCTTGGGCATGGGCGAAAGCGAGCAGGATCGCGTCGAGATGCTGGTGACGCTCGCCAACTTGCCGGAACCGCCCGAGAGCGTGCCGATCAACATGCTGATCCCGATTGCCGGCACGCCGCTCGCCGAATCCGATCGCATCGGGCCGATCGAGTTCGTGCGCGTGATCGCGCTGGCGCGGATCATGATGCCGAGGTCTTTTGTGCGGCTCTCCGCCGGTCGTTCCGCCATGACCGACGAGATGCAGGCGCTGTGCTTCTTTGCCGGCGCGAATTCGATCTTCGTCGGCGATACGCTTCTCACTGCGGCGAACCCTGAGGACGCCGCCGACCGCAAGCTGTTCGATCGTCTCGGCCTTCAGGCATTGTGACGGCGGCGCACCAGCCGGACATCCTGGTGCCGACCATGACGGACCTCGGCCGGTGCGATCGTTTGGCTCCGCCTTTCCCTGGAGGGGTAGGATCGCATCAGCCTGCTCCCTGCATCCCGTAAATCCTGTCGCGCAGCCGCCGCATGCCGGCGAGCCAGCGGTCGCGGTTGGCGGCCTTGCGCTGCATGTATTCCTGCACGGCCGGGTGCGAGAGGATCAGAAAGCGCTCTTCCTCGATCGCCTGGATCACCATGCGCGCGACCTGTTCCGGCTGCAGCACTCCGTCGACCCGCGCCGCGCTCGGGCCCGGCCTGGCCATGCCGGTCTGCACCGATTGCGGGCAGAGCACGGAGACACGGATGCCGCGGTCGCCATATTGAATGGCGAGATGCT